>NZ_BRCD01000004.1:0-165034 GCF_023707945.1 Sporosarcina sp. NCCP-2331 | reverse complement strand
ATTCGGTGTAGCGCATCCAGGTGCGCCAGTTACAGAACCAGATGGAGCATAAAAAACAGGAGGATGATTTGAATGCCAAAATATGAAGTCTTGCATGATTTCAAAGACTTAGAGGATAAAGGGAAAATCTACCGTAAAGGCAATTCCTTCCCGCAGCCTGCTAACAAGAAAATTAAAAAAGATCGTATCGAAGAACTGTCATCCACAAAAAATAAACTCGGCAAAAAGCTGATTGAGGAAACGAGAGAGCAGGAGTAACTCCCTGTTCTTTTTTTAATATTAGGAGGAAAATATCATGGCTAATTTAAAGAGAAGTAGAATCAATCTGGTGACTGAAGTAAAAGAAGGCGAAATTATTACGAAGACTTTTCTCACTCCTCCGTTTTTGCCGATGAGCGTAATGTATGAGGGGTTAGACGTTGCTGATGCTGTAGAAAACGGCGGCCTAACCGAACGTGAAAAGATGGAGAAAATGGCAATCTTCACAGCTGATACTCTCTATAAAGGACAGTTCACAACCGAAGAACTTGTTAATGGGTTACATGGTCCGGAAGCTATTGATATTCTTCAAGAACAATTAATCTTCTCGACTAATGGTTATCAAAGCGATGAAACAAAAAACTTCCTGGCGAAGAAAAACTAACGGATGAGGATTTTTCTTACGCCAAACAAAAAGAATATATGGATAAGCTCATCCTAAACATGATGGAGCAAGGTAAGGACATTAACGAAGTACTTGCTATGCCGTTCCATTTCGTCCTCCAAATTCTTGAAGAAAAGAATAAACCAAAACAACAACAATCCTTAATTGCCGCATTCGGTGGTTGAGGATTTTTTACTATTGAGGGAAGGAGGTAACCCATGGCAGAACGAATTGACGGTCTCTCCATAGGCTTGTCGCTCGATACTATTAAGGTTGATACAGGTTTGAAAGATTTAAAATCAAAGCTCACAATGGTCAACTCTGAAATGAAGGCGAACATGTCTGCTTTCGATCGAGGCGAGAAAAGTCTTAGTAAGTATCAGACGCAGCTCGACGGATTGAACAAGAAAATCGAAGTTCAGAAAGCTGTCACCGCAGCCGCGCAAAAGAATTATGAAAAGATGGTTAGAGAGCATGGCGAGGGTAGCAAGGAAGCCGAGAAAGCTGCCACTCAATACAATAATCAGGCTGCTGCTTTGAATAACCTAGAACGTCATGTGGATGGCGTCACACAGGAAATGAAAGAGTTTGCTGAAGCACAAAGAGTAGCCGAATCAGGTTTCACAAAGTTTGGCGAAAAGATGGAGAGCGTCGGCAGTAAGATGCAATCTGTAGGCGCTGGCATGAAAGATGTCGGTAAATCCATGTCCATGTATGTTACAGCTCCGCTTGTCGGATTTGGTGCGGTGGCCGCTAAGACAGGCATAGATTTTGGCGACTCAATGGCAAAGGTTCAAGCGGTATCTGGCGCCACAGGAAAAGATCTCGACAACTTACGTGAAAAAGCTAAAGAGATGGGCGCAAAAACCAAATTTAGTGCCAGTCAAAGTGCGGAAGCCCTGAACTATATGGCTATGGCCGGTTGGAAGACCACAGACATGTTGGATGGTCTGGAAGGTGTAATGGATTTAGCCGCTGCATCGGGTGAAGATTTAGGAATAGTGAGTGATATTGTAACAGATGGACTGACGGCATTCGGATTGTCAGCAAAGGATTCCGGAAGATTTGCCGATGTCCTGGCTGCCGCTTCAGCTAACGCGAATACAAACGTAGGGATGCTCGGTAAGTCGTTCGAGTATGCAGCTCCGGTTGCCGGGGCATTAGGTTACTCTGTGGAAGACACAGCAGTCGCTCTCGGACTAATGGCTAACGCCGGTATTAAAGCGGATAAGGGTGGTACAGCATTACGTTCTATGCTGACCAATCTAGTAACGCCTAACAAAAGAATGACTGCAATCATGAACGAACTGAATATATCATTAACCGATTCGTCAGGAAACATGAAGCAACTTGATGAAATAATGTCGGATTTACGTGTAGGTTTCGGCGGATTGACAGAAGAACAACAAGCGTCATATGCAGCTATGTTATTTGGGAAAGAAGCCATGTCCGGCGCGCTCGCTGTAATCAACGCATCTGAAACCGATTATAATAAACTGACTAAAGCGGTAGCTGGATCTACGGGCGCAGCCAAGGAAATGGCTGATATTATGGAAGGCAAGCTTGGTGGAACCATTCGAGAGATTAAATCAGGCCTTGAAGGTTTCGCTATATCTTTATACGAAGAGATGGAACCATCGCTCGTAAAAGTTGCTGCGGGAATAAAAGGATTTGTCGGATGGCTAAATGATTTATCTCCAGCCGCTAAAAAATCGGCTCTGGTAGTTGGTGGAATTGCCGCAGCAATCGGACCTGTATTAGTTGGATTGGGAACGATGACGGTTGCACTCGGATCTGTTATTGGATTTATAGGTTCCGTCTCTTCTGCAATTGGAATTATGGGAACCGGCGTTGCAGCTGCCACTCCGCTAATTGGCGGTTTAGCATCTATTTTCACAGTTCTTACAGGACCGATTGGATTAACGATTGCCGCTCTCACCGGCGTAGGAATAGGGGTAACCGCATTAGTTGGACATCTGAAGAAAGATGCCATTCCGGAAATTGATCGATTCGGTAAAGAAGTTTCTGAATCCACAAAAGAGGCGCTTGGTAGTTTCTTCGAATTATCTGACGGCGCCAGCGCGGAACTAGCCGACTTATCTATCAACAGCAAGACGATTACGCAAGAAATGGCTAACAGCTTGTCTGGTAAATTCAAAGAAATGAATAAGCAGATTACGGACAACATGAAGAAAGAGCACGGCGAGCAAATCAAAGAAATGGAATCATTTTTCCTGAACTCTTCCGCTCTGTCTGATGAGCGTGAACAAGAAATTTTAAACAAGCAAAAACTGCAGAACCAAAACAAGGAAGTTGAGCAGCGGCACGCAGAAGAACGCATTCAACAAATTTTACAGAATGCCGCAGACCAAAAACGCCAGCTGACAGAAAGCGAACAACAGCAGATTAATGCCATTCAGCAGAAAATGAATGAAACTGCAGTCGTTTATTTAACAGAAAATGAACGCGAACAGAAAGTCATCCTGGAAAGAATGAAAGCAACCGCGTCTGAACTATCTGCAAAACAAGCTGCTGCAGTTGTGAAAGAATCCGCAAAGGCACGCGATGAAGTTATTAAAGATGCTGACAAAAAGTTTAATGATGTTGTTGCTTTTGCTACAAAAGAGCGTGATGAAACAGGAAGTATTTCCGCTAAAGAGGCCCAGGACATTATTAATGAAGCGAAAAAGCAGCGAGATGAATCTGTCAAGCACGCCCAAAACAAGCACAAAGACGTTGTGACAGAGGCCCAGAAACAAGCAAAAGAACACGTCAAAGAAGTCAACTGGGAAACCGGAGAAATTAAATCCAAGTGGGAAGTCATGAAGACTAGCGTAGTCGACACAGCCAAGAAATTAGGAACGGATGCTAAGAAGGCCGGCTCTGATATGTGGACGGGCATTAAGAAAGATTCTAGCGAAGGCTGGGCGCAGACGAAACTTGGGTGGTCTAGCATGAAAGATAATGTCGTTGAAAAAGCGACTTCTATGGGCGCATCCGTAAAATCTAAATACAACGATATGAAAAGTAACGTAGTCCAGAAAACCGCTGAAATGAAAACGGGCGTAACCAATGGTTTTGAAACAACCAAAAACCTTGTAGTTAATACGGCAACCAAAATGAAAGAACGCGCACTCTCTATTTTCACCGAAATAGTTGCAGGCGCCAAGGCGATGCCCGGAAAAATGAAAGACGGCATTGTCAGCATGGCCGGCTTGGCAGTGGACGGAATTAAAAATGTCGGTCAGAAGATGGCTGATAAATTCGGCGCTATTGTCAATGGGTTAATCGGCGGATTGAACTCGATCACCAAGACGCTTGGAGTAGGTGGTAACATTCCGAAATGGAATGTCCCTAAATTTGCATATGGAACTGATTCCCACAAAGGCGGCCTGATGGTAGTCGGTGATAAATTTGGCCGTGAAATTGTAGAGTTGCCTAACGGTCAATCTTTTATTAGTCCAGATACAGATACATTAGTAAACGCTCCAAAAGGTACGCGGGTTATTCCTAACAAGATTACAGAGCAGTATTTGAAAGGTGATATTCCGCACTTCGCCAAAGGTGCCGGCGTTATGGACTGGATGAAAGAAAAAGCGGTAGGTCTGAAAAGCGTCCTGTCTAATGTCTGGGATTACGCAACCAATCCAAGCAAGTTAATCGATGCGATGGGATTGGGCAGTATCACAGGTCTAGCCGGAGGCATGGCTAATATAGCAAAAGGCGCCTTTGGATTTGTTAAAGGTAAGGCTGCCGAATATTTAAAGAATATGTTTAAAAAAGCCGAAGAATTAAAAGGCGATGGTTTCGGCCCTCCCTTCCGTCTGAACTCTCGCTATGGTTGGCGCATCCATCCAATCACAGGCGTCAAAACCTTCCACAGGGGCGATGATTGGGGCGCTCCATCCGGTACGCCAATACCTAACCAAGTAGCAGGAACAGTTGTTAATTCCGGTTACATGGAAGGTCGCGGCAATTACGTCCGAATTAAATCCGGAATCATGGAACGAATCTATCAGCATAACTCTCGTAACTCTGTCAGAGTAGGTCAATCTGTCGGCAAAGGTCAAACGGTCGGATTAGTTGGATCGACTGGATGGAGTACAGGTCCCCATTTGCACTATGAAGTGTTTAAGAATGGCGTGAATATTGACCCACAAGGATTTGCTTCAGGTGGCTATATCGGGAAATCAGGAATGTATAACTTGGCTGAAGAAGGTCACGGCGAGTTTGTTATTCCTACTGATCCTAAACGCCGTCCAGATGCCATGAAGTTATTGGCACTGGCCGCTAAATCTATTACAGGCGGCGGAGGCAACAATGTTCGCCCTTCTGGTATGAGCGGTAATGGTGGCGTGTTTGAAGAAATGGTCAGCATTTTACTAGAACAAAATAAACTACTCATGCAGCTGCTGCAGAAAAACACAGACGTGTATCTTGATGGTCAGCTAGTCGGTCAAGGCGTCTATGATACTGTGGACGGCATGAATTACGATAAAACGTCAGCTGCCATGTATATGAGAGGAGGGAGTTTGTGAGCTTGATTAATTTATATGATATAAACGGAAATCAGTTAGAACTAAATGGATACAGCGGATTAAAGCTTACTATTCCATCCCCTTCATATGATGTGGAAGTTGAAAAGATTGACGGTCGCGGTGGGGAAATTGTAATAGATAAAACATTGCAGCCCCGTCACTTGACCGCTGATTTTTACATGAAAGCAAAAGATTATACAGACAGTCTGTTATTACGTGATGTCATCCACAGGCAAATAAGCGGCGGAGAGTTTTATATTTCAGAATCTAAACTGCCGCACAAACGATGGCGTGTGCACTTTTCAGACGCTTATGAGATGGATCGACTGAATCATACGATGCAGACTTTCAGTGTTCCTTTAGTCGCGATGAGCGGACTGGCCGAATCAGCCGGAACCACACTGGATGAACTAACGTTTACTGCTGAAAAATGGCAAGTTGGACAAGGTTTAATTTTAGAAGAACCAAAGTACACTCATCAGACGGCAACCTTCCGCGTCTTTAACGCCGGTGATGTAAAGATCGATCCGCGTCAATTTCCGTTGAAGATTATTTACCGCGGAGCGTCCAGCAATCTGCAAATTAAGAACAATACCACAGGCGATGTGTGGATGTATTCCGGAAGCAGTGGGGCAAGTGACCAGATTGTATTAGACGGCGTTCACTCATTAAAGAATAGCGCTAGTATTTTTAAAGATACAAACAAGAAATTAATAAGTATTGCACCAGGTTGGAACGACTTTACTCTGACGGGTACTAGTGGTTCTTTTTTAATTAGTTTTGACCACAGGTTTTATTATTACTAAGAAAGGAGCGATAATGTGGGGAAATATAGAACGATCGGTACAGATCTTAGCCGTGAATATCGCAATGATCTGAATTGGAACTTTGAAAAAATAGACGCTGATATACGTAACTCTGATTACATTTCCGCTGAAAATAAAACGGCATTACTAGCAGATTTGAAACGGATAGAAAAAGAATCGAAAGAACGTGATGACTTTTTAGCAGGCACATCGGTTGAAGCTATTATCCAATCAATTGAAGATGCTAAAAGTGCGGCTAGTGCAGCAACATCTACAGCTAAACTTGCGGCCGCTAGCGCAAATGAAAAAGCGGATTACGCAAACACACAGGGTGACTATGCAAAAGAACAAGGTGATTATGCTTCACTAAAAGGTGACTACGCAGATGAAAAGGCGATTGCTGCCAATAATGCGGCAGATAATGCCAACCTCGAAGCATCTAATCTGGATGGTTTAAAAGTCGCTGTAACTGACGCCACGCAAGTCGCTAATACATCAGCAAGTGACGCGAGCGCAGCGGCTGCTGATGTCAGGTTAGTGATTGCCGACTCGGAAGTGGCCACGGCTGGCGCGATTAGCGCCACTAACGATGCAGTAACGGCTACCACAAACGCAAACGACGCTGCATTAAAGGCTAATATAAAGGCGAACTTAGCACAATCGAGGATTGACGAGTTAAATATCCTTGATGCCGATATTGCCGTAGCTATTACCAGCGCAGAAACGGCAGCCAGCTCCACTGTAACAGCAATAACTGATGCGGAAACCGCTACACTAAATGCCGATCAATCGGCTACTAACGCAAATGATAAGGCGTTAATCGCTCAAGCTGCGGCAGAAAATGCGGATGAAAAAGCTAACTTTGCGCAAGAAAAAGCTGATTTAGCTGGCACGAGAATTACAGAACTAGAAAGCGTGGATGCAGTTCAGTTTGACGGCAGGTTGAACGATGTTACTCAACAGTTGGCGGATACTGCTACAAATTTAAGTAAAGTTTCAGTAGTAGTCAATGACTCTCAAGAGTTGCAAGAAGCTATAAACAAGCTACCCGAAAGCGGCGGTGAGGTGTTTTTAAATGCGGGTTTATACGAGATAGGTAATCTATTAATCAACAAAAACAACATAACTATAAGAGCAATGCACAACGCTACACTTAAAGCGAATCAAAAATTGTTTTCCTTTGTTACGATAGCTTCAAGTGGGGTTACTATTAAAGGGCTACAGATTGACGGAAACGACTTGGCTCTTAGAGGTCTGAGAATTGTCGGAGGATGTGAAAATATATTCATTGAGGATTGTGAGATATTTAATTGCAATCAAAATGATTATAACGATCCTGCTTGCGGAGTGAGATTGGAGGGAAATATTAAAAATGTCCACATAACTAATAATTATATTTACGACATAGAGGCAACAAATAATTCGGTTATTGGAGATGGCCCGGGAACCGCCCGAGGCATTTTAGTGTCTCCTCTTGATAATCAATCAGTTTGCGAAAACATCTTTATTAAATACAACAATATAAGCAGCTTGTTGTCTGAGGATGCTGATGGCGTATCTGTACAAGGTTGGAATGAAAATTGCCGGGTATTTATAGAAGAGAACCGATTCTTTAATTGTCGTAGAAGGGCAGTCAAAGTAATGACGCCAGGAGTTGTGATTGTGAACAATAAAATATTAAATGATTTTTCGGGTGTTCAGACAGATTATAAAGACTCTCAAAACTGCGGCATACAGGCTCTAGCAGGCAATACAAGAATAGAGGGCAATGATCTGGCTGGCTCTTTTTATACGCCTATCAGGGTAGATTCTTCTTTGTCCTTAATTAAGAATATAACAGTATTAGGAAATAAGATAACTACTACATCAACTATACCGCCGTGGTATGGTGCAATCAGTGTCACTAACAAAGTGGCAGACTTAGTTATCGCTTACAACCAAATCATTAACGGCAAGGTAGGTATTTATATACAGGGAGAAATAAATAACATCCAAATAATAGGAAATATACTAAAGAATCTTTCTCAAGATGGAATTGATTTTAATAACGCAGGTTATGTCAAAATTTCCGGAATTTCAGTAATGGGAAACAATATTGAAGCACTTAATTCCTATGGCGTAAGAGTTAGAAAGGGTAGTGAAATTGTAGTTGTGGGAAATGTAATTAAATCTAAGTGGGAAAAGGTATCTTTTTTAGAGGGGTCAATAGGAGAATCGGCAAACAACGTCTAATTAAGAATGATAGGTATACGCCGTCTGCCGCAGAATTAAATTTTTATATCCGATCGCTTTTTTGCTAATAGCACACTAAAACCAACGGAGATAATGAGCCACTGCAACATTCCTACAGTTAATTGATTTTGAGTAAATGATACTTCAAATAATTGGTGTATAAGTATTGCTATAAAAAATGATGAAACTAGTTTAATAGTGTTGTCTTTACGCACTTTCCAAAAGGAAATCCATATAATGAAAAACAAGAGGAGTAGCAATGCTAAACCAATATAGCCATTTTGTAACGCAACTTGAAGATATAAATTGTGGCTAGAAAAATCCAAACTCATAACATGCTCGGTGGTAACTCCCGGCCCGTGACCTATAAAAGGATGGTTGTTTATTATCTCGATTAAAGGAACCCATATAGCTTCCCTGCCGGACATAATCCTTTTGCCGGTCAACTGAATCGCCATATCATTAATTGAATGGAAGTTATCCCAATAAGGGAGGTATGGGTATACGAATACGAATGCGCCGAGAAAAAGAAACACAATAAGAATAAAAGACACATATCTTATCTTGGTTTTGCAGATGAATTTCCATGAAACATATGTTAATAAGGCGATAGCGATTGCTAATAGAATCGATCTAGTCTCACTTGCCAAGATTAATAGAAAACTCATAATTATAATAATCGCATGTGAGAATTTTCTTTTGGACAGTGACATGGATAAAATAACAAAGAAGGATGTAAAAAGCATATATGGACCAATTATATTTGAATTCAAATAAACACTTGAAAAAGAAGAGCTGAACCCCGATGTTATCCATACTACAAAATGCAATAAGATGAACAATGAAGATATAACGCCAATTATTTTTATTTTAAAGGTATTCCAGTTAATTGTTGATAAAAGCATTGTAAAACTAATTAATAAAACAAATTGGCTAATAGTCACTATGCCACGTAAGGTGAATTGGTTGAAGAATCCAACTATAGATATAAATACGAAAACAATAGAAATGTAGACTAGTGACAAATGCAACCTGCTTAATTCTCCCTTTTTAGCATAATGGAATATAAGTAAAAGTGCAGAGATTCCTAGTATCGCTGACAAGAATAGAGTTCCCAATTGACTTAAAGCTGTTCCGGTATTGTTTATAGTGGCTAAAAGTAAAAGGAGGAAAAAACATGATAAAACAATAGTGTTGAATTGAACATGCGATTTTCTTCCAATGATTCCATTGCGCTGCATATATGTACCCCCTTTTATATAATAAGGTAACACATAATAGGTCGGTTTGTTAGATTTTTTGTGTATATAGAACAGTTGGACCAAACTGTTGAGTAATGAAGTTTGTGAAATCAGCATAGAAAGTAGGTGATGATATATGCTTTACGTCACAGACCTAAACGGTAACACTGAACCGCTGAACCATATCCAACGAGTCGAAATCAACGAAGAAGTAAACGGGGCATTTACGCTCGCGCTTACTTCTTTTTTTCATGATAATAATCCGGGGCATGCGTTGATTGAAGAAGAATCAATTATCAGTGTGGAAGACCATGATTACCGAATTAAGCAGCTGAAGGAAAACAAAGGACGGAAAGAAGCCGTAGCCATCCACACGTTTTTTGATGTAGCAGGGACATGGAAACATGAAATATTCGGCGGCACTCGATCATTCAACGACTTTGCGAACTTTGTATTTTCCGGCACTGGCTGGACTGTGGATATCCAAGGAGTTTCGGGTATGGCGTTTATCGCGAATTTCGGAAATGATAATGTGATTAAATTGGTCAATATTTTGTGCGGAGTTTATGAATGTGAGTATCGTATCTTGCCCGGCAAGAAAATACAATTCGCCAAACAAGTTGGTCCGGACAATGACGTGCAGTATCGTTATGGCCACAATGTAAAGGCTCTGTCCAAGTCAGTCGATACTACTAATCTGCGCACCCGTATTAAAGGGTACGGCGGCGATGGTGTAGAGGTTACTTATACATCAGACGCTGCACGGAAATATGGCATTATCGACGCCGAACCAATTTATGACGAAGAGTATGCAACTGCTGATTTAATGTCAGAAAGGCTCGTCAGAGAACTCACAGACTATCCAGAAGTTATCTTTGATTTAGATGTAGCGGAATTATTAGATAAGGAAATTGGCGAGCGGATCTGGTTAATCTATGAGCCGATGAATATTGAGTTTCAAACTCGCATACTTGCAAAGAAATCTGTATGGCGAAAAGATAAATTCGTCACAGAATCTATTACGATCGGGAATGCAAAGCGTAAAACATTGTCTGATATCCTGGCATCTACTAACATCCAGATTGATGAAAATGCCCGACAAACTAGATCAAGAATCGAGCAGACGAATGACCGGATCACGTTGGCCGTGGAAGAATTCGCCGGTGAAATATTAAAAGCTTATGCAAAAATAGAATTAACTGCCCGCGAAATCAGAATGGAAGTTGCTGATTTGGAAAGTGATTTGCGTTCATCCATCAGTATTACAGCCTCACAGATACGTTCGGAGGTTGCGGACGTAAAATCCGGATTGCAATCTAGCATTACTCAAACAGCTGGACAAATACGTTCGGAGGTTAGCAGCGAGGTAACCCGAGTGGATGGCCGTATTGATACGGCTAACTCGTCCATTACACAGTTATCTGACCGAATTAATTTGAAAGCAGAGTCTTCCACAGTTGATAGTTTAGGTAGTCGTGTCAATAGCGTAGAATTCAATTTAGATGCAGCGAACGCGCAAATTAGTCAGAAAGTCAGTCAGTCGGACTATAACGGCAATACCATAACGTCCCTTATTAACCAAACGTCTACCACGATTGATATACAGGCTTCAAAAATTAATCTGGTAGGGGCTGTAAATGTGCTGTCGGATATTAGCGGCAATTTAGGTACAATAACATCCGGAAATATCAACATCTCACAAGATTTATTTGTCGGAAATAATATCCGGCTCGGACGCTATCTGACAGGCACTAAGCGCATGACGTTAGCGGATGGCGTGGCAATAAGTTCGGACGGATGGAGCATGTCGCTTACTGCCGTTTCTGGTGTAGGTATAGAAAATGCTGTATTTACAGGTACTTCGGTAAGCTTCGCGTCTATCAACTCGATAAACTGGGGCAGCAATCGGCCAACAGCTGTATGGGGGTGAGTAAGTGGCGTATTTAGCAGTCATTAACCGAGGGTATGACACAGCCGGACTGTATGTTATGGACTTAAATCTATCGACTACGTATAAAACTGTCTATATCCAGTGCAATGGATATGCATCTCCAAACCTTGCTAAGTCATATGTCTCTCAAAACTCAGAAACTTGGACGGTACCGGGCCTATCGTGTGGCAGGCGCTATGATGTTCAATGGCAAATCGAATCTAAGGGTGGCAGTACAGCAACCGGCAGTGGATCTTTTCAAACTTTGGAATGTCCGATTGATCATACTGTTGGCGACATATATTGGTTTACAGCGAACCCCAATACACAAATTCCTGGACAAGTATCGCTTTCTTGGGCAAGTGCAGAAAACGCAACATCTTATGAGCTGCATCTCTGGAAAGATGGGTATATCCCTGTCGGCAGTTACTCGACACCTTACACATCCTACATCGTATCAAACTTAATACAAGGCGGGAGCTATGACGCTATTGTGTGGGGAAAGCGGGCAGGAGAAATGGACGGTCCCCAGTCTTCTCGAAGTTTCACGATGCCAACATTTCGAAGCCCGCCCGGACAGCCAGGAGCTGTAACACTGACACCTTCTACATCCACAGATGGCGTGCTCTATGTATCTTGGGGTTACGCTTTTGATGCAGACGATTATCTGGTTACCATTTATCGCAGTAATGGAACATATGTAACAGATACTTCGACACTGGGGAATTCTGTTACTTTCAGCGGACTGACTATTGGTTGGACTTACTACGTTATCGTTGTACCGCGCAATACTGCAGGAAATGGATCATCCCGAACATCACTTAACATCACAATTCCCGAAATTAAAAGAAGGCCTGCCAATTGGCAATGGGATAGCGCCAAGTCATCAGGCGGTACGCTAAATATCATGGCGTCTGAATGGAATCGCTTTTTGAACAGAATTGATGATTTCCGAGCTTATAAAAAGTTAAGTGCCGGAACCTACTCATATGCCTCCATGAGCAGCACAATTACAGCCAATCAATACAACCAAGCAAGGTTGGCTATATCCAGCATGGGCGCAGTGCCGTATGCGGTGAGCGCAGGGGCAACTATAAACGCAAGTGAGTTTAACAATATACGAGACTATCTAAATACAATTAATTAGGAGGATTTATTATGCAAATTAAAATTTATCTAAACAATGGGATTACATTTACAGCGAATGCAGCGGAATACAATGGGGCGGCTTTTGCTAAGGCGATCAATGACCGGGAAGCCCAAGTAGTAGCTGTAGGGGATTTGGTTATTAGTAAGCATGCTATTTTATTAGTAGCGCCGGCAGACGTAGTAGAGCCTGTACAGTAATCAATGGAGCGTCCACAATGGATGCTCTTTTTTATATCCAAAAAGAGAAAAGTGTGGTGGGGTGAGATATGCCAGGATCAGAGGAGGAGCAGACTATGCTCGAAAGACATGACGAATTGATACACCATGACATTCTACCGCGATTAGAAAAGGTCGAGAAAGCGCAGATAGATTTCAATACGCAAGTAGAAACTATCGCCAATCAAGTGCAGGAAATAAAATCATCGCAGACCAATTTAGAATTGACAGTGATGAAAGACGGACAGGAAACGCGAGGAATCCTAAACAAGTTCGTTGACCATTATTTTGCTGCGGATAATGCAAGATTAGAAACGCAGCGGGATGTCATCCACAGAGATGAAAGAATCACGCTAAAACGTTTTTCCACTCGCGAAAAGATTGTGCTGGGCATTGTGGGTGCAGTTGCAGGCTCTGGTGGAGTTTTAGCTGGTATTGCAGGCTTGCTTCAAATATTGAAATAATGGAGGATAATGATATGACAGAGGTATTAATCTTTGCAACGGTACTGGCACCAATTATTTTGGCACTAGTCCAGTTGGTCAAAAAAACAGTCAACATTAAAAATAATCTAGTCTCGCTCATCGCATTTGCGGTGGGCCTTTTTGTTGGCGTGGTAGCAGCGCCGTTTACAGATTTAGATATTGTATTGCGGTTATGGGCCGGTGGATTGGCTGGATTAGCGGCTACCGGATTGTTTGAGTTGATGGATAATCAGGATGGCGAGAGTAAGGAGGGTAAATGATGACCGCGATTAAAAATAATCTAGTCCCCAATAACATCGCAACCAAAGTCATCAGCGCGGGTAAAAACAGCATGCAGTACATTACCATCCACGAGACAGGCAATACAGCAAAGGGCGCTGATGCAAATGCTCATGCGAATCTGCAAGCAAACGGTAATAGTCGGCAGGCGTCTTGGCACATAACTGTGGATGACAAACAGGCTATTCGCTCGTTTTTAGATACGTCTGTCTGCTGGCATGCCGGCGCTTCGTATCCTCAAACGTCAGGCAATCCCAGATCCATTGGAATAGAGATTTGTGTAAATAGTGACGGCGATTTTACCACAGCTGTTAAAAATGCCGCGTCTGTTACCGCTCAACTCATGCTCTTGCATAACATCCCGATCGGTAGAGTAGTGCAGCATAATCATTGGTCAGGTAAAAATTGCCCGGAAAACTTACGTAGTGGACGTAAGGGTATTACTTGGCAGCAGTTTAAACAGTTCGTATTGGACGAGTATGCAGGCAAGACAGTAGCTGCAGTCGATAAAGCAAAGGAGGATGATGACGAATTGAAATTTTCTAGCCCATCTGCCCGTGCATTGTGGGAGACGATGATAACCAGTAAAGCACAACGTGAGATTGTCATACAAGCTGCGGTAGATGCCGGATATAGTAAGGCGTGGATCAAGGATTTAGAAGACGGCAAGATTGAGCCGGGAGACTTTGCCGGATTGATGGCAGGTACACTTATTAAAATGCATAAACAGAATAAATAAGTATTGTAATTGTCAGACAGTTATAATACAATTACATCAGTCGGTATATTCCGGCCGGTTGTCTCCGAGTGGTGTCTGACCTGACGTTATACACTCGGAGTTTCTTTATGATAATATCACCAGTTTGGTATACTCCAATCGGTTTTCTGAAGGTCTGGCTAAAAAAACGACTCTATCCATTAGTGGACGGAGTCGCTTTTTTATTTGTCTATTAAAATAAATCGCTCATTTTATCCGAATCTGATTCTTTTCCATATTGAATCTTATCGAATAACTCATTTAGCTCTTTCTTCAAATTACCAACATTCGTAGATAATGCTCCGTGATATGAAGAGTTAGTAAGTTCTTGAATATAACCATTCTCTAAGCCAGTAATAATATTTTTGATTCTACCTATCTCTACACTGAAGCTATTTTCTAAATCAATTCTTTTATTTTCCACTGTTCTCATCTCCTTTTATTTGTCATGAAGTGTGAAAAGGACGTTCATATCGGTTATTTCTAACATATTCGCTACGATAGCAGCATGTTCTCTATTAATAGTAGTTCGTTGGTTATTGACCATCTCGCTTATCGCATTTGCTCGTAAGCCTGTCTTTTCTGCTAGATCCTTTTGAGACATCCCGCGTTGGTTTAATACTTCCTTTAACTTAAATTGTATCTCCAATTTATCTCCCTCCTCTTATATTTCATATTATTACTAATTATATCATCATATCGCTATTTTTGAAATAAATATTGACATATCGATATATAGATATTAATATGTATATAACGACATATTGATATGTTGATAAAAAGCGAGGTGATAACGATGGCATTTGAATATTTAGCACAGTATGCAACATTTGAATCTGTATCAGACATGGACAAGAATGTGGAAGACCATATTGCTGCACACTACTACGACTTAACAGATAGTGAGCGCGCCATCGTTTTCTCTATCGCTTCTCGTTCACTATTGTACCCAGGTGCGTCCCATCTTAAAGCTTCCACTATTGCAGAAGCACTGGAGATCAGCACGAAGACAGTTTATCGCTCTGTTAAAAAACTAGTCGATCTAGGCATCATCGAAAAAGTACCTGGGACGAAATTAAACGGCATAAAAGGGGCTAGTATCTACCGTATACTTCCTAATGTCCCATCGGAATTGTCCCAACGAGAGACAGACGTTCAAACTAGTAACGACGCGGTTGAACCTCCACAATCTGAAAATCAATCACTAGATTCTTTTAATCTTTTAAGTTCTAAACAAGCAAATAATATTATAAGCGTTGGTGAGCAATTGGCTTTGCAAGCTGAAAACAAAAAGGCGTTCATGAATGAGTGGCAAATTAATTTGTATGATCTATTCCACTCTCTACCGTTGCCTGATGAGATAAAAGATCAGCTGCATAAGGTAGTGCTGGCATCAGAGGTGAATGACCTGAAAAGCTTTGTACGTGCCAAAGATGTGCTGCTGAATATTGTGCGGGATATTAATAGTGGAGTGCTGACCGTGTCCAGTACATTACGCGCTGTGTTTGGCGGTGCATATGAGAAGGCGAAAGAACGGATGGACAAGCAACAGAAAGTAGCTGCAGAAGAGAATAGTCGTAAAGTGAAGAAGGTACCGTTCTATAATTGGCTTGTCGAACGTGAAGGGGATCAGACGCCTGTCCCCAGAAGTAAACCACGATTCGAGAATTGGTTATTGTGGTGAATAAAAAAAGACAGCCAGTAGATTCTGACTGTCTTCCTATATTATAAATGTGCCGCCGTGTTGCCACCGAGCGAAGCAAATACACCTAGATATCGTAAAATATTATACGTGCTGTCAGATTAAAAACAACACTTATAAAACCGCATAGTCAAAACGTTTGTACATTAAAGCGCGTTACTGTATGATACGTTTTGATATGTCATTTCTTCAAGAGGCGTTCATGGCCGTTCTGAAGATGGATGAAGATTAACAAATAGTTGCATGAGAGGGCAAAAAAACGCCCTCTTTTTGCTGTTTACATACTTAAATAAAAGGAGTTACAAGCATGCGCGGTGTGTATATTCATATCCCATTTTGTCAGCAAATCTGCCATTACTGTGATTTCAACAAAGTATTTCTGAAGAACCAGCCTGTCGATCAATATATTGAATCAATCGGTGACGAGTTCCGACTTATGCAGAAAGCAGGGCATTCTTTTGAACAGGTGGAAACCGTTTTTCTGGGCGGCGGCACACCAACTGCACTAAATGTCAAGCAGCTGGACCGATTACTGACGATCATTGCACAATTCGTTGATGTAGAGTCGTTGCGCGAATTCACATCAGAAGCCAATCCTGACGATCTATCTGAAGGTCAACTGGCTATCTTAAAAGAAAAAGGCGTCAACCGGCTGTCTATTGGTGTGCAGTCCTTTAATGAAAGACTGCTGCAGCAAATAGGGAGAACGCATTCTGCCGACGATATTGAGCGTGTCATTTCTTCAGCGCGTGCTGTCGGATTTGAAAACATCAGCCTCGATCTAATGTATGGCTTACCGACGCAAACCGTTAAAGAATGGGAAGAAACACTGGATCGTGCTCTGGCACTCGATTTGCCGCATTATTCGGCATACTCATTAATAGTGGAGCCGAAAACAGTATTTTATAACCGGATGACAAAAGGCAAATTGCCGCTACCGGGAGAAGATGCCGAAGCGGAAATGTTCGCGATGGTTATGGATCGTATGAATGAAGCGAACCGGCTACAGTACGAAATCAGTAATTTTGCGATTCCGGGCTATCCTTCGTTTCATAACCTGATCTATTGGGAAAACTCTCAATATGCCGGAATCGGAGCAGGAGCTCACGGATACTTAGGAACACAGCGATATGCAAATGTCGGTCCGCTGAAACATTATATAGAACGTCTGGCATTAGATGAACTGCCGATTAAAGAGGCTCATGAAGTGACTTGGAAAGAATCCATGGAAGAAGAAATGTTCTTGGGTCTGCGGAAAATTCAAGGGGTTTCGATTCCTCATTTTAAAGAAAAATTCAATAAGCCCATCGAAGAAGTATTTGGCCGCCCGATTGAAAAAATGCAGAAGCAGGGCTTGCTGCAAGTGAAAGATGACCATCTTTGCCTGACGAGAAACGGGATTTTTCAAGGAAATAATGTCTTCGAACAATTTTTGCTCGAAGACGAAGTTTGATTCGTTGACAGGCAAATTATAATTTGATAAATTATGAGTAGTATTAGCACTCGAAGTTAATGAGTGCTAACAGGAGTGATGATCATGTTGACAAACAGACAATTACTCATACTACAATTGACGGTGAAAGATTTTATCGAGTCTGCTCAGCCTGTTGGTTCCAGACAGCTGTCAAAGAAACCGGAAGCGCCATTCAGTTCAGCTACTATTCGGAATGACATGGCAGATCTGGAGGATATGGGTTATTTAGAAAAGACTCACACATCATCTGGAAGAATTCCATCTGAAAAAGGCTATCGGTTTTTTGTAGATCATTTATTACAGCCGCAAACCTTGAATTTGGAAGACAGCTTGCAACTGCGTACTTTATTCCAAGATAAAGTGGGGGAATCAGAAGAATTGATTCGAAATTCAGCAACGATCTTATCCGAGCTGACGAATTATACTTCTATCTTGCTCGGACCGGATACCTCGACGCATGCTGTAAAGAAATTCTCAATTGTTCCGTTGGATCAGAAGAAAGCTGTTGCGATTATCGTAACGGACAACGGTCATGTGGAAAATCGAATTTTCGATGTTCCGGAAGGACTGTCTGCTTCTGAAATTGAAAAGACAGTCAATATTTTAAATGAACGCCTGATCGGCACCTCTCTTGTACAGCTTCAACAAAAGCTGATGCAGGAAGCAAAGCATGTATTTCAGCAGCATATTAACCAGGCCGAGAAGTTATTCAGCTCGCTTCAGCAAGCAGTTGCGGTCGAGCCTGAAGAACGTCTTTATTTTGGCGGCAAGCTGAATATGTGGAAGCAGCCCGAATTTCATGACTTCCAGAAAATGAAGTCATTCTTTGAACTGATGGAAAAAGGCAATCCAGCTATGTCCCTGTTTCAAAAGAACGACCAGGGGATTCACGTTCGCATCGGTTCTGAGAACAAGGTAATTGATATGGAAGATTACAGTGTAATTACTTCGACATATTCGGCAGGTGAGAATATGGAAGGTTCCATTGCAATCATCGGTCCGAAACGAATGGATTACGGAAGAGTCATCACTTTGCTCGACATACTGAGCAGCGACTTATCTTCTGCGCTTCATCGGCTGACGATCGGACAAGACGCAGACAGGAGGCAAGACACGTGACTGAAAAAGACGAACTCCAGCCAAACGCTCAGGATGAAAACAGTTCTGAAGACGAGCAGGCTTTGGAAGAAACGACTGAACAGCAGAATGAACCTGCTGAAGAGCTCAGTGAAACAGAAATCCTTACAGCAAAAATAGATGAACTGACAAAAGCCCTTGAAGAAGAAGAGAGCAAGAAATTACGTGTGCTGGCGGATATGGAAAATGTAAAGAGACGGGCTTCACTCGATTACCAAGCACTGCAGACCTATCGGGCACAAAATGTGATGGTGCATATTCTTCCGGTCCTGGACAACTTCGAACGCGCACTTTCTGTTGAAGCAAAGGAAGCGGAAAGTCAATCGCTCCTCACGGGGATGGACATGGTATACCGTTCATTAGTGGAAGCACTGAAGGCAGAAGGTTTAGAAGAGATCGAAGCGAAGGATCAGGAGTTTGATCCAAACTTCCACCAGGCTGTAATGACAGGCAGCGATGAAGATAAAGAGTCTGGAATTGTTTTGGAAGAACTTCAAAAAGGGTATAAGCTGAAAGAACGTGTTTTACGGCCTTCCATGGTTAAAGTAAACGAGTAAATAACATTTATTGATGAAAATTAGGAGGAAAATCACACATGAGTAAAATTATCGGTATTGACTTAGGTACAACAAACTCAGTAGTAGCAGTATATGAAGGCGGAGAAGCGAAAGTTATTCCAAACCCTGAAGGCAACCGGACAACACCTTCTGTCGTTGCATTTAAAAACGGGGAGCGTCAAGTAGGGGAAGTGGCAAAGCGCCAGTCCATTACAAATCCTCACACCATCATGTCTGTTAAAAGACATATGGGTTCTGACTTCAAAGTAGAAGCAGACGGAAAAGAATATACGCCTCAGGAAGTTTCTGCAATGATTCTTCAATATATGAAGGGGTATGCAGAAGACTATCTTGGAGAAAAAGTAACAAAGGCAGTCATTACTGTACCAGCTTACTTTAACGATGCACAGCGTCAGGCAACAAAAGATGCCGGAACAATTGCCGGACTGGAAGTTGAGCGTATTATCAATGAGCCGACGGCGGCAGCGCTTGCTTACGGTATGGATAAGACAGACGAAGACCAGACAATTCTGGTTTACGACCTCGGCGGCGGTACATTTGACGTATCGATTCTTGAATTAGGCGACGGTGTCTTCCAAGTGCGTTCTACAGCAGGAGACAATAAACTGGGCGGAGATGACTTTGATGATATCATCATTGACTATCTAGTGCAGGAATTCCGTAAAGAAAATGCCATCGATCTTTCCAAAGATAAAATGGCGATGCAGCGCTTGAAAGATGCAGCTGAAAAAGCGAAAAAAGACTTATCAGGAGTTACATCAACACAGATTTCACTGCCGTTCATCACTGCAGGAGATGCAGGTCCGCTTCACTTGGAAATCACATTAACACGCGGTAAATTCGATGAATTAACAGCTGGTTTAGTAGAACGTTCAATGGTTCCTACACGCCAGGCGTTAAAAGATGCAGAACTATCTCCATCTGAAATCGACCGTGTAATTCTTGTCGGAGGATCAACACGTATCCCTGCTGTACAGGAAGCGATTAAAAAAGCAACAGGCAAAGAGCCGTTTAAAGGCGTTAACCCTGATGAAGTAGTCGCAATGGGTGCGGCGGTTCAAGGTTCAATCCTGACTGGTGACGTAAAAGACGTAGTATTACTTGACGTAACACCACTTTCATTGGGAATTGAGACGATGGGGTCTGTCTTCACAAAACTGATTGACCGGAACACAACGATTCCGACTAGTAAGTCACAGGTATTCTCGACAGCAGCGGATAATCAGCCGGCAGTGGATATCCATGTATTGCAAGGGGAGCGTCCGATGGCAACAGACAATAAAACGCTCGGCCGTTTCCAATTGACTGATATTCCACCGGCACCGCGCGGCGTTCCACAAATTGAAGTAACTTTTGACATCGATAAAAATGGTATTGTAAATGTTAAAGCGAAGGATCTTGGAACTCAAAAAGAACAGAACATTACAATCCAGTCTTCATCAGGCCTTTCTGACGATGAGATTGATCAAATGGTTAAAGATGCAGAAGCACATGCTGAAGACGACAAGAAGCGTAAAGAAGAAGCAGAGTTGCGCAACGAAGCGGATCAGTTAGTATTCATGGCTGAAAAAACTTTGAAAGATCTGGAAGGCAAAGTGGACGAAGCGGAAATTAAAGAAGCACAGGATGCATTGGATGAGCTAAAAGCTGCCAATGAATCTGGAGATCTTGAAGAAATCCGTACAAAGAAAGAAAAACTGGACGGATTGGTTCAGGCACTTTCTGTTAAATTATACGAGCAGGCTGCAGCAGAAGCACAGGCAGCTGAAGGCGCAGAGCCGGGTCCTGCAGACGACGATGTAGTCGACGCGGACTTTGAAGAAGTAGACGACAAAGACAATAAATAATAATTAAACAAAACTAGATGTTGACGGAAAAGTCAAAGTCCGAAATTCCGGCTTTGACTTTTTCGTTTGTTAACACAATTCATTTTCCACGTGGTACAATGGGCCACAGGTAAAATGCGATAAGGGGTGCAAATGAATGAGTAAACGAGATTACTATGATGTGCTGGGTGTGTCTAAATCAGCCACAAAAGAAGAAATACGCAAAGCATATCGATCACTTTCCAAGAAGTACCATCCGGACTTAAATAAAGAGTCGGATGCTGAAGTGAAGTTTAAAGAAGTCACAGAAGCATTTGAAGTGCTGAGCGACGAAAATAAACGTGCAAACTACGACCAGTTCGGCCATGAAAGTCCGAATCAAGGGTTTGGCGGATTTGGCGGCGGCGGTGCTGAAGGTTTCGGCTTCGAAGATATATTCAGTACATTTTTCGGCGGCAGTGCCAGAAGACGCGATCCGAATGCTCCTCAAAAAGGAAACGACCTGCAATATACAATGACGGTGGATTTCATGGATGCGATCTTCGGCAAAAAGACGGAAATCGAGATTCCGCGTGAAGAAGTCTGTGACACATGTGACGGAACAGGTGCTAAAAAAGGTACGAGTGTAAAGACTTGTACAGAATGTAATGGTTCCGGTGAAATTTCTGTTGCGCAGAATACACCATTCGGTCAAGTTGTTAACCGAAGAACATGTCCGACATGTCAGGGAACTGGAAAGATTATTCCTGAAAAATGTGAGACTTGTCACGGTAAAGGCCGCGTAAATAAGAAGAAAATAATTGAAGTATCCATCCCTGCCGGAGTCGATCAGGGACAGCGTCTGCGTGTCGGCGGTCAGGGCGAAGCCGGAATTAACGGAGGACCTCCGGGTGACTTATATATTGTCTTTAATGTACGTCCTCATAAGAAGTTTATTCGTGAAGAAGACGACATTATCCTTGAGCTTTCATTGACATTCCCGCAGGCTTCTCTCGGAGATGAATTAGAAGTTCCGACTGTTCACGGAAAAGTGAAGCTGAAAATTCCTGCAGGCACACAAAATGGCACGAATTTCCGTCTGCGCGGTAAAGGAGTCCCAAATGTTCACGGCCACGGAATCGGGGATCAGCACGTGATTGTCAAAGTGGTTACACCGAAGAAAATGACCGAAAAACAAAAAGAATTGCTGCGAGAGTTTGCTTCTATTGAAGGAGAAACCCCTGATGAATACTCCAGTTCATTCTTTGACAAAATCAAACGTACTTTCAAAGGCGAATGAAAGGATTGAAGAAACTGTGAAATGGTCAGAAGTTTCCGTCCACACTACCCACGAAGCAACTGAGGCAGTAGCGAACATCCTGCACGAAGCAGGAGCAAGCGGCGTCATCATAGAAGACTCCAACGAACCCGATAAAGAACGTGTCAATCAGTTCGGAGAGATGTATGCTCTGAATCGTTCAGATTTTCCGAATGAAGGAGTCGTTATTAAAGCGTATTTGCCTGTCAACAGTTTCATTAATGAAACGGTGCAGGAGCTGGAGTTGGAAATTGAAGGACTCCGTCAATTTTCATTGGATCCCGGAGCATTCACGATTGGAATAACAGAAGTCGACGAAGAAGACTGGGCAAATTCCTGGAAACAGTATTATCATCCGGTGAAAATTTCAAAGCGGTTCACCATTGTGCCGACTTGGGAAGAGTATACGCCTGTCGAGACGGATGAACTGATCATCGAATTGGATCCCGGAATGGCTTTCGGCACGGGTACCCATCCGACAACCGTTCTGTGCCTCCAAGCGCTGGAGAAGTATTTAGAGCCCGGGCAGACGATTGTCGATGTCGGTACAGGGTCCGGTGTGCTCGCAATTGGAGCAGCACTGCTCGGCGCCAGTCAAATTACTGCACTTGATTTAGATGAAGTGGCAGTCCGGGCGGCGCAGGAAAATGTTGCGTATAACCATGTGGATGACCGCATCACTGTTCTGAAAGGTAATTTATTGGAAGCAATAGAAGAACCACCGGATGTAATCATTGCGAATATACTGGCTGACGTGATCATGTCGTTTTCTAAAGATGCATTTGACCTGGTCAAACCGGGAGGCTTATTTATTACGTCCGGCATTATTGGACAAAAGCGTGATGAAGTGCGGGAGGATTTACTGACCAAAGGCTTCGAAATTGTGGAGTCGGTGCTCATGGAAGACTGGGTGGCCATCATTGCGCGCAAAGGGCGTGAATAAGTGTGCAGCGATATTTTACAGAACATGCTTTTGACGCGCAAAGTACACTCTCTATAGCCGGAGAAGACTTCAAGCATATCGTCAAGGTGATGCGAATGACTACTGGTGATGAAATCATTACGGTTTACAATGGATCCGCAGCTGTGGCGGTCATTAAAGAAATAACAGATGACCAGGTAGTCGTCGAAAAGCGGAGTGAGCTTGGAAAGGATACTGAAATGCCTGTTCAAGTTACGCTCGCGTGCGGGCTGCCTAAAGGCGATAAGCTGGATCTGATCACTCAAAAAGGAACAGAGCTCGGAATGACTGCTCTGATTCCTTTCGCTGCCGGCCGTTCTATTGTTAAATGGGATGCTTCAAAAAGCGGTAAAAAGATCGATCGTCTGCAAAGAATCGCAAAAGAAGCAGCCGAGCAGTGCCATCGCAATTACATACCGGAGATTTCTCCGGTCCTCAATCTGAAACAATTGATCGAAACAGCTGCAGACTTTGACGTCAAACTGTTCGCAGACGAAGAAGATGCGAAGAGCGATATCCCTCATAAGATTGCAGACCGGCTGAAAAACGTGTATCATAAACAATCGATATTAGTTGTTTTCGGACCGGAAGGCGGATTGGCGAGGGAAGAAGTTGAAATGCTGCAGGATGCAGGGTTTCTTCCAGTATCGCTGGGACCCAGAATACTGCGTACGGAAACGGCGCCCTTATACTTATTGTCCGCTATGTCTTATGAATTTGAATGAAAGAGGTGAGCAGCTTATGTCATCGGTTGCTTTTCATACATTAGGCTGCAAGGTGAACCATTACGAAACAGAGGCGATCTGGCAGTTGTTCCAGGAAGCCGGTTACGTGCGCGTGAACTTTGAAAAGAGTTCAGACGTATATGTAATCAACACCTGCACCGTAACCAATACAGGTGATAAAAAGAGCCGGCAGGTGATCCGCCGCGCGATCCGTAAGAATCCCGACGCGGTCATTTGCGTCACAGGATGCTATGCGCAGACATCACCTGCTGAAATCATGGCGATTCCCGGTGTGGATATCGTTGTCGGTACACAAGACCGCACAAAACTTTTAGGGTTGATTGAGCAGTACCGCGAAGAGCGGCAGCCGATCAATGCAGTGCGGAATATTATGAAGAACCGCGTTTATGAAGAGCTTGATGTGCCTTCATTTACGGACCGTACTCGCGCTTCTCTGAAAATACAGGAAGGCTGCAATAACTTCTGTACTTTTTGCATCATTCCTTGGGCGCGCGGGTTAATGCGTTCACGTGATCCTCAGGAAGTCATCCATCAGGCACAGCAGCTTGTGGATGCGGGCTATCTGGAGATCGTTCTGACAGGGATTCATACAGGCGGTTATGGAGAAGATTTGAAGGATTACAATCTTGCCCGTCTGCTGCGTGATCTGGAAGAACAAGTTACAGGGCTTAAACGTCTGCGGATCAGTTCAATTGAAGCAAGCCAATTAACAGATGAAGTCATCGACGTACTGCGCGACTCGAAGATTGTGGTTCGTCACTTGCATATCCCGATTCAATCAGGTTCCAATACTGTACTGAAGAGGATGCGCCGCAAGTATACGATGGAATTCTTCTCTGAGCGTCTTATGCGTCTGAATGAAGCTCTGCCTCAATTGGCGATTACATCTGACGTAATTGTCGGTTTCCCGGGTGAAACAGAAGAAGAATTTATGGAAACGTATAATTTTATTCGCGACCACAAGTTTTCTGAACTTCACGTTTTTCCGTATTCCATGAGGACGGGAACTCCTGCTGCTCGAATGGAAGATCAAATTGATGAAAGCATCAAGAATGAACGTGTGCACCGTCTGATCACACTGAATGATCAGCTGGCTAAAGATTATGCAGCACAATTTGAAGGCGAAGTATTGGAAGTTATTCCGGAAGAGCGCTATAAACTGGATCAGGTCTCTGGTTTATATGAGGGCTACACTGATAACTATCTAAAAGTCGTTCTGCCTGCCGATGAAACGATGGTTGGACAAATTGTGCGCGTGAAAATTTCTAAAGCCGGGTATCCTTACAATGAAGGACAGCCTGTGCGAATCATTGAAGACCAAAAAATCACGATATAAGAAGAGGCCGCCGGACTTGGCGGTCTTTTTCGTGCAAGCAATTTCAAGCTTTGCTATACTGAAAGAAATGATATAGAAAAAGGAGCGCTTTCATTGACGAATAAATATGCCGCTTATATTGATCATACATTGCTAAAGGCAGAGGCAACAAAACAGCAAGTTCTGGAATTGTGTGAAGAAGCAAAGAAATATTCATTTGCCTCTGTTTGTATTAATCCGCATTGGGTTCACACAGCAGCCGAAGCACTGCAGGGAACCGAAGTAAAGGTCTGCACGGTCATCGGTTTCCCGCTGGGCGCAAGCACAACAGAAACAAAAGTCTTTGAAACAGAAGATGCAATTGCCAACGGAGCGAATGAAGTGGATATGGTACTGAATATCGGCGCGCTGCATAGCGGATTGCTTGATAATGTGCAGAAGGATATAGAAGGAGTCGTCCGGGCGGCCAAAGGCAAAGCGTTGGTTAAAGTCATTTTAGAAACATCTTTGCTCGATGATATGCAAAAACGGACTGCCAGTGAATTGGCGGTACTGGCAGGTGCTGATTTTGTAAAAACATCGACTGGTTTCTCAACCGGCGGCGCAACTCCTGAAGACGTCAAGTTAATGCGTGCAGTTGTAGGCCCGGAGATCGGCGTCAAGGCATCAGGAGGCGTCCGCAGCCTTGAAGACGTCAATAAGATGATCGAAGCCGGTGCAACGCGTATCGGAGCAAGTTCAGGTGTTGCTATCATAAAGGGTCTCGAGTCAACTTCTGATTATTAATCAAAAGCGGAAAGCGCCGTTCAGCCTCGACCGGCACTGGAGGGTAAGCTGAAAAGGTGCGCCCTTTGCGCCTTTACAGCCTACCTGAAGTGACCCGAGAGGCTGGCGCTTGCAGCTGGATGAGATCAAAAGCGGAAAGCGCCGTTCAGCCTCGACAGGCACTGGAGGGTAAGCTGAAAAGGTGCGCCCTTTGCGCCTTTACAGCCTACCTGAAGTGACCCAAGAGGCTGGCGCTTGCAGCTAGATGAAATCAAAAGCGGAAGCGGCTGTTCAGAGGCGGCAGGCATAAGGCAAAGCTGCGATGCGGTGTAGTTTGCCGTTCAGCTTCGACCGGCGTCGAAGAGCTTAAAATAAAGACGCCTTTCTGACTTTACCTTTAACACCGCAACGGCCCAAAAATTCTTATTAATATTCTAATAGTTTTTTATTGACCGGCAGCATTTTTTACGTTATAATTTGCTAGTACATGGCAAACAGCTATGTATGAAGTGTGCTCGGAGGGAGGGACAAGAGATATGACTAAGACAGTCGTTCGCAAAAATGAATCACTTGAAGACGCTCTTCGCCGCTTCAAACGTACTGTATCTAAAAGTGGTACAATACAAGAGGTAAGAAAGCGCGAGTTCTATGAAAAGCCAAGTGTAAAACGTAAAAAGAAATCAGAAGCGGCACGTAAGCGCAAATTCTAATTTCTGCCTACATTGAATTTTGAGACTAACAATTATTGCAATATCAGATAAACCGAAGATCCATAAAGGATTTTCGGTTTATTTTATTGTGTTGCATTTTTTTGCTTTAACTCAAAGTTCGTTCTGCAAATGCCCGGCCGCCGTGCTGAATTTTATCAAACACCTGCTTTAATACAAAGTTTTATGAGAAAACTTCATTTTTTTAAAATTCTTTTCAAGAAATGAAACCAAATGCTTTTTCAAACGTAAATAGTAAGTATAATAGGCAGTAGAGAGAGGTGAGAAAACAATGACTAAAATGATTAGGTCAGTTTTTCTGCTCATTTTATTCATCGGGACAATCGCGTTGCCTTTTATGCATACAGCAGCAGCTGAAACAAAAGTATATCATGTGCCTCTTCATCAAGAAGTAGAAAAAGGTCTCCATGCATTTCTTCAGCGCTCATTCAAAGAAGCAGCTGATGCAGGTGCTGACACGATTGTATTAGATATAGACACACCCGGGGGCTTCGTGGATGCAGCTGACCAGATTGCCAAGTTGATGAAATCAACGGATGCAGAGATCGTTGCGTTCATTAATAACCGTGCCTTGTCGGCGGGTGCGTTCCTTGCACTCTATGCAGATCAAATCTATATGACGCCGAACGGATCAATGGGTGCAGCGCAAGTAATCGACGGCTCCGGAAACGCAGCAGAAGCAAAAACCAACAGCTATTGGCTGGCTCAAATGAAAAATGCCGCTCTGCACAAAGAGGGCCGCGATGAGCAATATGCATTGGCTATGGCAAATCCAGACATTCATTTGCCGGACTTGCGGGCACCAAAAGGTGAACTTTTAACACTTACCGCTTCGGAAGCAGAAGAAGTAGGTTATAGTGAAGGAACGGTTGCGACGTTTGATGAGTTGCTTGCGAAATTGGGCTTGGAAGATGCAACAGTGATCTCTACAGCGGAAACGTTCTCAGAGAAAGCTGCCCGCTTCATTACCAATCCGGTAGTCGTTCCGATTTTACTATCAATCGCCAGTCTTGGATTGATAGTGGAACTTTATTCGCCAGGTTTCGGTGTGCCGGGAAGTATGGGGCTCATTGCTCTGTTTTCATTTTTCTACGGACATACAGTAGCAGGGCTCGCGGGATATGAGACACTGATCCTATTCCTATTGGGCGTCGGACTCATCATCGCCGAGTTTTTCATTGCAGGAGGGATAGCGGGTGTCTTCGGAGTCCTGGCTATCATAGGAAGTATTTTGCTTGCAGGCACCAATTTGGCATTCATGGCAATCTCGGTGCTGATTGCGATAGCCGTAGCAAGTATAGGAGCGGTGGTTATAATGAAATTCTTCGGAAAAAAACTTCATCTGTTGAATAAAATCATCTTAATGGATACGATGGATACGGAAAGCGGTTACGTATCCAATGAAAACCGCACGGACTTACTGAATAAAGTTGCGGTCACGCTGACTCCGCTATATCCTTCCGGAGTTGCTGAATTAGACGGCGAACGGATTGATGTAGTGTCAGAGGGGCGTTATATTGATCGAGATACAGAAGTAGTGATCGTGGCGGTGGAAGGCTTTAGAATCGTTGTAAGAGAGAAGAAGAAAGAGGAGGAACAAGGCTTATGATGGGACTAGGAACAATCGGACTGGTAGCAGCAGTCTTTATTATCATCATCGTACTGGCAATATTCTTTACATTCGTTCCAGTAACGCTGTGGATTTCCGCTATGGCGGCAGGAGTACGAGTAAGTATCTTTACACTGGTCGGGATGCGTTTACGTCGGGTAATCCCGAGCAGAGTGGTTAATCCGCTGATTAAAGCACATAAAGCAGGTCTGACGGTATCGATCAACCAGCTGGAAAGCCACTACTTAGCGGGTGGTAACGTGGACCGCGTTGTCAATGCACTGATTGCAGCACAGCGCGCGAACATTGATTTGACATTCGAAAGAGCTCAGGCGATTGACTTGGCGGGACGTGACGTACTGGAAGCAGTTCAAATGTCTGTTAACCCGAAAGTTATTGAAACGCCATTTATCGCAGGTGTTGCGATGAACGGTATCGAAGTAAAAGCGAAAGCCCGAATTACAGTACGTGCAAACATTGACCGTCTCGTCGGTGGTGCAGGGGAAGAAACAGTGGTAGCCCGTGTCGGTGAAGGTATTGTATCGACGATCGGTTCTTCTGTCAGCCATGCGAAAGTATTGGAAAACCCGGATATGATTTCTCAAACTGTCCTGAAAAAAGGATTGGATTCAGGTACCGCTTTCGAAATTCTGTCGATTGATATTGCCGATGTGGATATCGGTAAAAACATCGGTGCGGAACTTCAGACTGAGCAAGCAATGGCAGATAAGAACATTGCCCAGGCCAAAGCGGAAGAACGCCGTGCGATGGCTGTTGCCAGCGAGCAGGAAATGAAGGCGAAGACTCAGGAGATGCGCGCGAAAGTGGTGGGCGCAGAATCTGAAGTGCCTCTAGCAATGGCAGAAGCGCTACGTACAGGAAATATCGGAATTATGGATTATATGAACTATAAAAATATTCAGGCCGATACAGGTATGCGTGATTCCATCAGTAAAGTAGGCGGCGACCAGCAAGGTCCCGAGCAGCACAAAAAAGACTGATTAACAGTAAAACAATGAATTCCCGGGAAGGGGATGCATAATGGAACAGCTCATCATTTTGGTCATCATGCTGGCGCTGGGCTCCCTGTTCGGCAAAAAGAAAGAAAAACCCGAACCGAAAAAACAGCCGCCAGTACAAAAACCGACTTATACACAGACAGTTCAGCGAGACTCGAGAGAACCGCAGCGCTCAAATGCAGCGCCTGTAAACAAATCACGTTCGCTGAAAGATCTTTCAAGAAACCTGTTTGAAGATATTCAAAAGGAATTTAAAGAGCTTCAGCAAGAAATACAGCCAGAAGAAGCCCCTGTAAAATCCCAGGCGCCTCAAACAGAAATCTTCTACCCGGAACCTGCCTTGGAGAAGAAGCGTCAGGAACGGGCTGTAAAGGCTGTTTCTACGCCGCGTTCAGAGCGTCAGTCCAACGCTAGAGGTAGATTCAGTTCAGATCAGCAGGAAGCGTTTCAGTCAAATGACCGCATTTTGCAGGAAGACTTGATTCCGACTACCCGTCAGCAAGTTTTGCAAGGGATTGTTTATTCTGAAATTTTAGGTCCGCCAAAATCAAAACGATAAGCATGTACCCCCTGTCACTTTCATAGAGTGAGACAGGGGGTTTTTTCGTGAAAAAATTATTCGCACTTCATCCATCTGTCATATTAGATGAGTTCCACACGTTACGGATTACGGGCTCTTATCAATTGAAAGCACTGAGCGAACAAGCCGTTTCCTTTCAAACTGATGATTTTTCTTTAACTGTTCAGGCTGAGGAGATAACTGTGCTCGCGCTGACTGAACAGCATGCCCATATCTCCATTTCTGAGCTGAAAGATTTATCAATCCGCTATCAGCCTCGCGAGGAATCGGCTTATGGCTACTAAACGTTTTGAAGTCCAGCTGAGTGCTGCCGGCGGAACATCTTCATTTCTTGGAAAGATGCAAGCTGAGCATGTTAAGATAAAAAATTTATATGTCGCGGGAAAGTCCGTGTATTTTGAAACGGACAGTAAAGGCATTCAGACGATTCGGCGTTTCAGAAAAAAGTACAGAGTAAAAGTGAAAATCTCCCGTAAAGGAAGTGATTCGCTTCATTTTCGTTTGTTCTCTTCATTTCTTTTTCTGATCGGCTGTCTGCTGCCCCTTTTGGCATCCATGTTTTTATGGAATGTTCAAGTAGACAGCGAAGTACCCGAACTGGCTGAGCGGCTGGAGAAAAAAATGACTCAAGCGCATATCGCGGTGCCTTCCTTACTGTCCCGACTGCCTGAAGAAGATGAAATGCGGCGAATGCTGATGCAGGATGAGCCTGCTCTGTCCTGGATCCGATTTAAGCGGGCGGGAACTTCTTTACAGGTCACACCGATGCTGGCACCTATGTCGACGGATGTGAAAGAAGATGTGAAAGAAAAGCCTTCTCATTTAGTGGCTAGAACAGGAGGCGTCATCACCAATTTTGCTTTGACCCGTGGCGAACGTGCGAGTATTATTCATCAGACAGTGAAAAAAGGAGACCTTCTGGCGACAGGTATCCTGGAACAAGGAGAAAAAACAACTGTAGTCGGAGCAGCCGGCGAGGTATTCGCAGATTATTGGCTGGAGGTACATTTTGAGCTGCCGCGCACAGTCAGCTTTTCCTCGCTTGGAGAAGAACAGCTAAACGTAAAATGGAGAGTTCCATGGTTTGAAAGCAAAAGCGGGACCTATCATTTCAGAAGTCCGGTCGATGTAATCAAAACACGGAAAGATCCCGTTCATACTGTACGCTTGAAAAAGGGGATGGAAGAGACGGTTATTCTTCCGCTGCTGAAATATGACCTGTTATCGAAGAAACAAAACGAACTGCTGATTAAAGAGGAAAACATTTTACATGTATCGTTCACTAATGATAAAGTTAAAGGAGTTCTATTGTTTTTAATTAATGAAAATATTGCTGAAAAACAACCGATAACTCAAGGAGACTGAATATATTGAGCGAACAAACCATTCAACTGCATATTGAAGAACCAAATGAAGCGATCATGCTTCTTGGCATTTCTGATCAGAACATGAATTTGATCGAGGAAGAATTGAATATTTCGATCCGTACGAGAGGCGAGACGATCACGATCAGCGGAGAAGAAGAACAAGGTATAGCGGCCAAGGCATTGCTCGAGCAATTACTGAAAGTCATCCGCAAAGGAATCAATATTAATTTACGGGATGTTGCCACTGCGATTGAAATGGCGAAAAACGGTACAATCGAGTATTTCTCTTCTCTTTACGACGAAGAAATCGCGCGCAACACAAAAGGCAAAGTCATCCGCGCGAAAACGATAGGCCAGCGGGAGTACGTATCCGCGATTCGTTCCAGAGATCTGGTATTCTGTATCGGGCCTGCGGGAACAGGAAAAACATATTTAGCTGTTGTCATGGCTGTTCAGGCGATGAAATCAGGCTCAGTAAAACGAATTATCCTGACACGTCCGGCTGTAGAAGCGGGAGAAAGCCTCGGTTTCCTCCCAGGAGACCTGAAAGAAAAGGTAGATCCGTATTTACGTCCGCTGTATGATGCGCTTCATGACATATTAGGTGCAGAACATACAGAGCGTCTTATCGAACGGGGGGTCATCGAGATCGCGCCATTAGCCTATATGCGCGGCAGAACACTGGACGATGCATTTGTTATTTTGGATGAAGCGCAAAATACTACCAAGGCACAGATGAAAATGTTTTTAACACGGCTGGGCTTTGGATCTAAGATGGTCATAACGGGTGATAAAACCCAGATTGATCTTCCGCGCGGAGCAGAGTCAGGCATCATTGTAGCTGAGCACATCCTCAAGAAAGTTCAGGATATCCAATTTATCTACCTGGAGCAGGGTGACGTTGTACGGCATCCGATTGTAGCTAAAATCATCGATGCATATGAGAAAGAACAATCATCAAAATCATAAATTATAAATAGCCCGAGAACCTTTGCTTTAAGGTTTTCGGGCTTTTGTGTGAGGAACAATATGGCGGAGAGCTTAAACATCACTTCCGACAATGAGGAAATACATGCAGTATAACCCTCTAATGAGGTATAATGGCTAACATAGCTGTAAGGGTTCAAGCGTAATGTGAAAAAAGTCATAATGGATGAAGTAATTAAATGAATACATAAGCAATCGGCAAAAGTTATTGAAGGGAGGCAGTCTACTTGGGTAATGTTAAGCAATTGCTTTTGCAGCTGAAAAAAGTGAAATTTTCTTTTTTGCTGCTTCTGGTAGTTTCGCTGTCCAGCATTCTCTTATTTTTCATGATGTACGGCAACAGTCAGAATGAGACGTATGAAATTTCGGCTTATGAAATCTCACCAAAAACGATACGCTCGCCTAAAACGATTGAGGATACAGAGAAGACGGAACTGGAACGGGTCAGAGCCGAGCAGGCTGTTGCTGAATCCTACCGTTTTTCAGAAGATATCATGAAAAATAGACAGGCTCTGGTCAGCTCTATTTTCACTGCGGTCAGCGACGTGAAAGTAGAAGCGAAAAAAGAACCGGACATGACGACCGGCATGAAACTGAAACTGCTCAGAGAAAAACTTGACGGAATGGAGAACGAAGAATCCCTACTGCGTTTATCTGATGAGCAATTAAAACAGCTGGTGTCGTCAGAGCAATCCGAACTTGATGCTTTGCATCAGCAATTGCTGCAGATCATAGGCAAAGAATTGTCCAAACCGTTTAAACAGGAAGCAGTGCCGACACATCGCTATGAAGTGGAACGGCAGCTTCGTCAGACAAGCACCGCGTCGTCAGGACTGTTGGATGTAGCCCTGTCACTGGGAAGGGCGGCAATGGTCGAAACCGAGGTTATCGATGATGAATTGACGGAGAAAAACAAAGCGGATGCGCGTGAATCAGTGGAACCGATCCGTATTCTGCAGGGACAAGTCATTGTACGTGAAGGACAATTGATTGACCGGGATATCTATCAGCAACTGAAACTGGCGGGAGTGCTGACGAATCAGTCTTCTATCAAACCGTTGCTTGGCATCAGTATATTTGTGCTTTTCATTTCAGCGTTAATTGGAATCCATTTTTCTAAATCAAAAAAGGAAACACAGTTTAAAAAGAAAGCCTTGCTAATGTTTTATGTAATCTTTTTTTCGGTCATATTATTAATGAAAATGATCAGTTATATCGATCATGAATTTGATGTGCAGATCGCTTTTTTATTTCCGACTGCACTCGCACCGATGCTTATTAAACTGCTGATCAATGAACGCACTGCCGTCTTATCGGCCATATTAACAGCAGCCACTGCAGGAATCATGCTTCAGGAAGGTCTCGCGGCCATTATGCAGATGGAAGTGGCATTGTATATTTTGTTCGGCGGGATTGTCAGTATTTACGTAATCAGCGAGACAGGCAGACGGTCGACGATCCTGCAGGCGAGTCTTGCAGTATCAGCGTCAAACCTGTTATTTATTATTTTTTATCTGCTAATGACGCAGACCAGCTATACACTGCCTGAGCTGACGTTCTACGCAGCGGCAGCTGTCACGTCGGGGATTCTTTCCGGCGCATTGACAATTGGTTTGCTGCCGTTTTTTGAAACGGTCTTTCAATTGCTTTCCAATATGCGCCTGGTCGAACTGTCCAATCCGAACCATCCTTTGCTGAAGAAGATCTTAGTGGAAACACCGGGGACGTATCATCACAGCATCATGGTGGCAAACTTAGCAGATGCAGCGTGTGAAGCCATTGGAGCAAACGGGCTGCTGGCACGTGTCGGAAGCTATTACCATGATATCGGCAAATCAATTCATCCAGGCTTCTTTATTGAAAACCAGCATGCCGGTCAAAATCTGCATGATTCCCTGCCGCCTGAGAAAAGTCGTGATATGATAATAGCTCATGCAGAAGACGGGGCGGGTATTTTGGAGAAACATCATATGCCTGCCGAACTGGTTGCGATTGCAAGACAGCATCACGGCACCAGCTTACTGAAGTTCTTCTATGTTAAAGCGAAAGAAATGAATACAGAAGTTAAGGAAGAGGATTTCAGATATCCAGGTCCGAAACCACAGACTAAGGAAATTGCTGTTATCATGATTGCAGACAGCGTGGAAGCGGCAGTACGCTCAATGAAAGAGCCGACGCCTGAAAAAATCGCCTCATTGGTCGAAGCAATCGTGCGGAGCAAAGTGGAAGATGATCAATTCGATGAATGTGACTTATCAATGAAAGAAATCAAACAAGTAAAACGAGTAATTTGCGAAACGATGAACGGTATTTTCCACAATAGAATCGAATATCCGGATTAATGGAGGAGCAAGAGAATATGATAGACTTTTATTTTCAAGATGATACCGAGACAGTCGGAAAACAGTCAGAAGAATTAATTACCGATTTATTGAATCACGCGGCGAAAATGGAAGAGATGAATGGCTTGTATGAATTGTCGATCACTTTTATGGACGATCATGCAATTCAGTCAGTCAATGCGGAATTCAGGGGCAAAGACCAACCGACCGACGTCATTTCATTCGCGTTAGAAGAATTATCTGAAGGTGAAGTTGCCATCGTACACGAGCAGGATATGCCGGTTGTACTCGGCGACATTATTATTTCAATTGAAACGGCTCAGCGCCAGGCGGAAGAATATAATCACACATTCGAGCGGGAACTTGGTTTTTTGGCACTGCATGGTTTCCTTCACTTACTTGGATACGACCATTTGGATGAGGAAGAAGAACGTGAAATGTTCGGAAGGCAAAATGAAATTCTGACGTCGTTCGGCTTAGAACGGAAGTGAAAGCGTGAAGAAATTTCTAAAGGGTTTTGTTTACGCCTGGGACGGAATTCTTGACGGCTTTGCAGAAGGGCGTAATATGAAATCACATGGCCTGTCGGCGGTCGTTGTAGCGATTGCCGGTTGGCTGACGGGATTGTCTATGATGGAATGGCTCATTATCGTTCTATTGATTGGCGGAATGATGTCGCTTGAATTAATGAACACTGCCGTAGAGTATGTCGTGGACCTTGTAACGTCTGAATATCATCCTTTAGCAAAAAAGGCGAAGGATATTGCAGCCGGTTCTGTGTTGATCTTTGCTTTGACAAGCGCGGTCATCGGCTGTCTGATCTTTTTCCCGAAATGGTTCGGCTGAATGAATATAAAATTAAATGGAGTGAAGTAAATGAAGATTGAACAATTACGAAATGAAGCAGAAATTGCGATGAAAACGGCATACGTGCCTTATTCAAAATTCCCGGTAGGTGCAGCGCTGGAAACAGCTGACGGTAAGATTTACCACGGCTGCAATATCGAAAACTCTGCGTATGGCCTGACAAACTGTGCGGAAAGAACGGCTATATTTAAAGCAATATCAGAAGGTGAGAAAGCTTTCAAAACACTCACCGTCATAGGAGATACGGAAGGTCCGGTTTCACCATGCGGTTCCTGCCGCCAGGTCATAGCGGAATTCTGCGCACCCGATATGCCCGTTTATTTGACTAATCTAAAAGGGAATGTGCAGGAGACGACTGTCGAACAGCTATTGCCGGGAGCTTTTTCCAAGGGGGATTTAGATTATGCCGAAGAACGATAATGCCTTTAAATCAGGTTTCATTTCTATTATTGGCCGTCCTAACGTAGGTAAATCCACTTTCATCAACCGGATGGTCGGACAGAAAATTGCTATAATGAGCGATAAGCCGCAGACAACTAGAAATAAGGTGCAAGGAATTGTTACCAGCAAAACGTCTCAGATGATCTTCATTGATACCCCGGGTGTTCACAAACCGAAACACCGTCTGGGTGACTTCATGCTGAAAGTAACACGCAGCACGCTCAGCGAAGTGGATGTCATCATGTTTATGGTGAATGCGGATGAAAAAATCGGGACTGGCGACCGTTTTATCATGGAATGGCTGGAAAAATCGGAAACACCTGTTTTCTTGGTTATCAATAAGATCGACCTTGTACATCCCGATCAGCTTTTTGAAATCATTACATCGTATACGAAAGAAATGAAGTTTGCGGAAGTCGTTCCGATATCTGCATTAAACGGCAATAATATCGAACGGTTGACGGAAACACTGGAAAGCTATTTGCCGGAAGGTCCTCAATTTTATGATACGGACCAAGTGACTGATCATCCGGAACGTTTTATAATATCTGAAATGATTCGTGAAAAAGTCCTGCATACGACACGCGAAGAAATTCCGCATTCCATCGCCGTGGCAATTGAAAGTATTGAACAGGATCCTGCTACTGAAAAAATGCATATTCGGGCAACAATCATTGTTGAGCGGGATTCGCAAAAAGGAATTGTCATTGGTAAAGGCGGTAAACTGCTGAAAGAAGTGGGTACCAAAGCCAGAAAAGATATTGAAATGCTTCTCGGCCAGAAAGTTTTCCTGGAGTTATGGGTAAAAGTCCAGAAAGATTGGCGCAATCGTCCGAGCCGCCTGAAAGAATTCGGCTTTAACGAGGAAGATTATTGATGTAGTAAACCTTTGAGCTAAGGGGGGAGTGCTTTGCTGAACAAGATAGAAGGATTTGTTTTAAAAAGTATCCCATACGGCGAATCTAATAAAATTATCACACTTTATACAAGGGAAGCGGGGAAAATCACTGCGATGGCGCGCGGAGCAAAAAAGCCCGCGAGCCGATTAGCGGCGATTACCCAGACATTCACTCATGCTTACTTTTTGATTCGTGCGAGCCGGGGGATGGGTTCCGTTGAGCAGGGGGAACTGATCGACAGTATCCGTCATATCCGTTCAGACCTTGAGACGACAGCTTATGCCGGCCTGGTCGTTGAATTGATTGATCGTCTGACAGAAAGTGAGCAGGAAAATGAAGGCGTCTTTCGTTTGCTTGCGGAGTCCTTTCATGCGATGGAAGAAGGTTATGACGCTGAAGCCATCTCGTTGTTTGTGCAGTGGAAAATGCTGCCGGTGGCCGGTATACACCCCATTCTTCATGAATGTGCAAACTGCGGGGCGACGGAAGGGGAGTTTGCTTTTTCTTTTCAGCAAATTGGATTCCTCTGTCACCGCTGTTTCAGTGTGGATCCCTATATCATCAGGCTTTCACCGACACAGATTAAATTAATCCGAATGTTCTACAATGTACCGCTGGATCAGATCGGCAAGTTGGAGTTAAAGAAGCCGACGAAAACATTCATGCAGAAACTGGTATCGACAATTTATCACGAACAGACAGGGGTATATTTGAAATCCAGGAAGTTCATTGAGCAGTTGGACCGTACACCCGAGCTTCAGAAACCAAAAGAAAACCCGGAAGAAGAAGGCTGAAGCCGACTTTTTCCGGGTTTTCTATTATTAAAATTGTAAGTGTTTCTCGATATATGCTTTCACGTCTGCGATCGGCATACGCTCCTGCTCCATGGAATCACGGTGACGGACAGTCACTTGCTGGTCTTCCAATGAATCAAAGTCGTATGTGATACAGAATGGTGTTCCAATTTCATCTTGGCGGCGGTAGCGGCGGCCGATTGATTGGGAATCGTCATATTGTACCGGGAAATGCTTTGCAAGTTCCATGTATACTTTGTCTGCATCATCTGCAAGTTTTTTAGACAGCGGCAAAACTGCTGCTTTAATTGGCGCAAGTGCCGGGTGGAAACGCAGTACAGTACGCTTGTCACCGTCTTCCAGCTCTTCTTCGTCGAATGCATCACAAAGGAAGGCAAGGGTAACACGGTCGGCTCCTACAGAAGGCTCGATGCAATATGGAACATATTTTTCATTCGTAATAGGGTCCTGATAATGGAAGTCCTCGCCTGAATATTCCATATGGCGCTTCAAGTCGAAGTCCGTACGATTTGCGATACCCCAGAGTTCGCCCCAGCCAAACGGGAATTTATATTCAATATCGACAGTCCCTTTTGAGTAGTGGGAAAGCTCATCTTCATTATGCTCGCGAAGACGGATATTGTCTTCTTTCAATCCAAGATTCAGCAATAGATTCTTGGAAGCATCGCGCCAGTACCCGTACCAATGCTCGTCTTCACCCGGTTTACAGAAGAATTCAAGTTCCATCTGTTCGAATTCACGAGTACGGAACGTAAAGTTACCCGGTGTGATTTCGTTACGGAAACTTTTACCGACCTGTGCAATACCGAATGGCACTTTCTTTCTCATGGAACGCTGAACGTTTTTGAAGTTGACGAAAATCCCCTGTGCTGTTTCAGGGCGCAGGAAAATTTGGTTGGCGGAGGAATCTGTCACTCCCTGGCTCGTCTTGAACATCAGATTGAACTGACGGATTTCCGTATAATCCATTGCGCCGCAAGTAGGGCAGACGATATTGTGCTCTTGAATTAGATCAAACATTTTTTCAAACGGCAGCCCGTCGACAACCAATTCGATTCCTTTTGCATCCAATGCTTCTTCGATTAACTTATCCGCACGATGACGCGTTTTACATTTTTTACAGTCGATCATCGGATCGTTGAAGTTGCCGATATGACCAGATGCTTCCCAGACTTTCGGGTTCATCAGGATAGCGGAATCAAGTCCGACGTTATATGGTGACTCCTGAATGAATTTCTGCCACCAGGCACGCTTAATATTGTTTTTCAGTTCGACACCCAGCGGACCGTAATCCCAGGTATTCGCCAAACCGCCGTAGATGTCAGATCCAGGAAATACAAAACCCCGCTGTTTTGATAAATTCACTACTTGTTCCATCGATAACATAATAAAATCCCTCCAATTAAAATAAGCACTCGTCTCCGGACATAGACATGTCCGGGGACGAGTGCATGATGACCCGCGGTTCCACCCCGATTGGTTTTTCAACCCACTTTCATAATGAATAGTTCAGCTCCCGGGTGCCGTTTTCGTGTAATTACAGGCTCTCACTATCCCTGCTCGCTTTTCGTTTACACTACTTATTGACCGTTCTTCGCTTACTTCATTCAAAATTAGTTTAGCATGCTTCTCCTTTCTTCGCAATAGTCAGCGTCTTGATATATAATTAGATAGTAAATACTACTTTGAAGTCTGAAGGCGGTGACATGTTTGGAATTAAATACACGTCAAAATGAAATCCTTGACATCGTTAAAGGAAATGGACCTATTACAGGAGAACAAATTGCGGAGCGTCTTTCACTGGCACGTGCAACAATCCGGCCCGATTTGGCAATCTTAACGATGGCGGGATATTTAGATGCAAGACCGCGTGTAGGTTATTTCTATTCTGGCAAGAAACCGATTCAATCGGTGGCGGACGGTATGGTGGATATGAAAGCTGCGGATTTTCAATCAAGACCCGTAGTGGTGACAGAAAATCTTTCAGTCTATGATGCAATATGCCAGCTGTTTTTAGAAGATGTCGGTACGCTGTTTGTAGTGGATCAGAAATCATTGCTGACGGGTGTGCTCTCAAGAAAAGATTTATTAAGGACGAGCATTGGAAGGACAGAGCTGGACAAAATTCCGGTACATGTCATTATGACCAGAATGCCGAATATCACTTATTGCTTGAAAGAAGATACGCTGATTTCTGTGGCAAAAAAGATGATGGACAGCCAAATTGATTCATTGCCTATCATTAATAAGAAAGATGAAGGACTGGAAGTAATCGGCCGTATCACGAAAACGAATATTACAGCCGCATTTCTTTCATTAGCAGAAGATCATGATTTATGAGGAGTGACTGTATGCCGAAATTTACATTATTCATTGTCTCAGATTCTGTTGGAGAAACAGCTGGTCTTGTAACAAAGGCAGCTGCAAGTCAGTTCCGGCATGATTTAGAGACAGTCTCCATAAAGATATTCTCTTACATAGAGGAAGACTCTCAGCTTGAGGAAATTGTTTTCCTGGCAAAACAGCAGCAGGCACTCGTTGTCTTTACACTGGTAAAAAGCTCTATGCGTCAGCAATTGCAGATGCTGTGCAGGGAGCTTGAAGTGAAGTGCGTTGATTTAATGGGCCCGCTTATAGAAGAAATGGCAAATCAAATTGGTCAGGAACCTTTTGAAGAACCTGGACTGGTCCGGCAGCTGGATGATCAGTACTTCAAAAAGATCGAAGCTATTGAGTTTGCGGTGAAATACGACGACGGCCGTGACACTCGCGGGGTTATGGAGGCGGATATCGTACTGATCGGTGTTTCAAGAACCTCCAAAACACCATTATCTCAATTTCTCGCCAATAAAGGTTATAAAGTTGCCAACGTTCCGCTTGTTCCGGAAGTAGATCCGCCAGCGGAATTATTTTCAATAGACCCTGCGAAATGTTTTGGATTATTCATATCCGTTAATCAACTGAATTCGATTAGAAAAGCCCGCTTGGAGACATTAGGCTTGAAAGATGACGCAAACTATGCGAAAATAGCACGTATTCAACAAGAAATTGAGTACTTTAATGAAATTACGACAAGAATCGGCTGTGAAGTCATTGACGTAACCAATCGTGCAGTGGAAGAAACAGCCAACATGATTTTAAAATGGATCGCTCAAAGGAAGGCCAACTAAACCGGATGGTTAGGTCTTCTTTTTTCTGTGTGCATGAAACTGGCTGTTTTTTACGGCAGTTTGCTAACTTTCGAACAGAATGAAAGTTTTTAAGTGAATTTTGTCGATAAAGAAGGGTTTTTTAGAAAGACCGCGAATTTATGTATATAGAGTAGAAATGGTGATAGAATGACAAGAATATCTGACGAGACAATCGAGGAAATCCGTACAGGAACCGACATTGTCGACTTGATCAGTGAGTATGTCCAGTTAGCCAAAAGAGGCAAGAACTGGTTTGGACTTTGTCCATTCCATGAAGAGAACAGCCCGTCATTTTCTGTTTCCGAAGACAAACAGCTTTTTCACTGCTTCGGCTGCGGAGCGAGCGGCAATGCAATTACGTTTATGATGGATATGGAAAACCGAACGTTTATTGATTCCATTGTTAAGCTGGGCAGCAGGATGGGGATCGAACTCGAAGCGTCGGCGAATGAACAGCAGGCATCGAAAAGCTCTTCTCATCAACAGATGCAAAAAGCCTATGCGCTTGCCGCCAACTTTTACAGCCATCTGCTCTTAAACACCATAGAAGGCGAAAAAGCACTGGAATACTTAGAAAAAAGAGGGTTTACGCGCGATCAAATCGAACAGTATGAAATAGGATGGTCTCCTGTTCAATCGGATGCTCTGTCTTCCTTATTAAAAAGACAGGGTTACGACCTGAAAGAAATGGAAACTGCAGGGCTTTGTTTGCAGAAAGACGATGGCTCTGGTTTTTTTGACCGCTTCAGAGGAAGAATCATGTTTCCGATACAAGACGATAATGGAGTAACCATTGCCTTCTCCGGAAGAAGGCTGGAGGACTCTTCCACTGATGCCAAATACATCAACAGTCCGGAAACACCCATTTTTGAAAAGAGCAAGGTTTTGTTTAATTTTCACCGTGCACGTCTTAATGTTCGGAAAACGGGTAAAGTAATACTATTCGAAGGTTTCATGGATACGATTTCCGCAGACCGCGGGGGTATTGGAAATACAGTCGCAGTCATGGGAACTGCCTTGTCCTCTCATCATATTGTGAAACTGAAGCGTATGGCAAAAAAAGTCGTGATTTGCTGCGACGGTGATTCTGCCGGCTGGGGGGCCGCCAAACGATTTGCCGACAGCTTGATCGACAGCGGGATGGATGTGCTTGTGGCCACGCTGCCTGACCGGATGGATCCTGATGATTTCATTTCGGAAAAGGGAGTGGAAGCTTTCAGTCAGAAGGTTCTTGATCAGCCGCTCTCATACATCTCGTTTGTCGCGGCTTATTATAAAAGAGACAAAAATCTGACGGTTGATCATGATATTAAGCAGTATGTTCATGAAGTGTTCAATGAGCTTGCCCACCGTTGTTCTCCTATTGAGAAAGACTTACTGATTCAGCAGCTCCACGGTGAAACACATGCTTCAAAAGAATCGCTTGGACAGGAATTCACTAAGTCGATTGCCCGGAAGGCTCAGCATAAACGAGATGCAGATCCCGTACAGGCAAGCCAACCGGTAAGTGTAAGCCGCACTACAGCGAACAGAACAGAAACAGATCGGGCAGAACAGCTGCTTCTGGCACATCTCTTAATGGATGCCGACTTGTTTGAGGAAAAACGGCTGGAGCTTCAAGACTTATTTGTCAGGGAAGATGTGATTAAAATCTTCTTTAAGTTGGCTGCTTTTTATGAACAGTACGACATGCCGAACTATCAGCGGTTTGCAGAAATGCTGGAAGACCGGCAGTTAAAGAAAATTGTTATGGAAGCCATTTTGACCGAGCGTTCTCAAGAGCATACCGGACAAGAGGTGGATGACTGTATTCGCCATTTAAAGCGAAGCCAGCTAAAACGTCTAATTAATCAAAAACAGCACGAATCAAAAGAAGCAGAAAAAAGGAACGACCTACTAAAAGCAATGGAGTTGGCAACGGAAGTTATCCATCTTGTGAGATCGTTAAAGGTTCTGTAAGGAGGTATAGTCACTATGACAAAAGAAGAAAAAGCGGGAGAAGCGGAATTGACCCTTGAAGAAGCAAAAGCAGCTATTATAGAGGCTGGTAAAAAAACAGGTGAACTAACTTTGGAGGATGTCACGGAAAAACTGGCATCTTTTGAAATGGAACCTGAGCAATTCGAAGAGTTTCTAGATCAGATAGAAGCACAGGAAATCGAAATGGATAGAAAAGAAGAGGCTGATCCCAAGAGTGACAAGGAAGAACAATTTGACTTAAATGACTTGAGTGTACCGCCAGGTGTCAGAATCAACGATCCCGTTCGGATGTATTTGAAAGAAATCGGCCGTGTTGACTTATTAACAGGTAAAGAAGAAGTAGATCTTGCTATCCGGATTCAAGAAGGTTTGGAAGCAGAAGCGGAACTTGCAGAAACAAATACGATGACTCCTAAGATAGATAAAACTATCCTGCGCGGTGAAAATGCCAAAAAGAAATTGGCGGAAGCTAACCTGCGCCTAGTCGTAAGTATTGCAAAACGCTATGTCGGCCGTGGAATGCTGTTTCTTGACTTAATTCAGGAAGGGAATATGGGTCTGATTAAAGCCGTAGAGAAATTCGATCATACAAAAGGCTTTAAATTTAGTACGTATGCAACTTGGTGGATCCGCCAGGCGATTACCCGTGCTATTGCAGACCAGGCCCGCACTATTCGAATTCCTGTGCATATGGTGGAAACTATCAATAAATTGATTCGTGTCCAGCGCCAGCTTCTTCAAGATCTCGGACGTGAGCCGTCACCTGAAGAAATCGGCGAGGAAATGGATCTGACTCCTGAAAAAGTACGTGAAATCCTTAAAATTGCACAAGAACCTGTTTCTTTGGAGACACCTATTGGAGAAGAAGATGATTCCCATTTAGGTGATTTCATTGAGGATTCAGAAGCACAGTCACCTTCCGATCATGCAGCCTATGAACTGTTGAAAGAACAGCTGGAAGATGTACTGGATACACTTACCGACCGGGAAGAGAACGTTTTGCGACTGCGATTCGGCCTGGATGACGGCCGTACAAGAACGCTTGAAGAAGTAGGCAAGGTCTTCGGCGTCACACGTGAACGTATCCGTCAGATCGAAGCAAAAGCACTTCGCAAACTGCGTCATCCATCCCGCAGCAAGCGCCTGAAAGACTTTTTAGAATAACATCTGCATCGGCTTCATAACAGCCGATGCTTTTTCTTCTGTATACATAATCTTAAAAATTTTACGATCGGCATCATTGGAGGAGAAAGGATGACTAAGGAAAAGAAACAGATCATCATATCTGAAATACGCTATTGGAAAACCAATAAATTGCTTCCCGAACATTATTGTGACTTTTTGATTACCTTATATGCTCAAGGTGAAGATCCTGATGAGGTGGCAGTAAAAGAACAATCCACACTGCAAAAAGAAAGCAGACAGCTGAGGACAAAGCAATTGTTGATCCTGTTTATCAGCATGCTGCTCGCAGGGGCCGCATCCGCTGCTATGTTTTTACTGAATGAATACCCGGCAGCTACTTTGCTGACAGCAACGGTTCTTTCGGTATTTTTACTTATCATGGCATCCGGAAAGAATTTCATTAGAAAAGGCTTTGCACCTTTTTTATACATATCAATGGCCTTTCTACTACTGATGATGTCATTGAAAATCTGGACAGCATTTTTTGATGGAGAAACGTCTTTATTAATCGGCCTGCTCGTCTTGAATTGTGCGCTGTGGCTGTTTACAGGCAGACTGATGAAACTGCTTTATTTCACAATCTCAGGTTTACTTGGTTTATTAGTGATCGTCGGATTTTTGATATTATCTTTTTGATAGATTGGGTGGAATATAAGGAAATCATTGCTATATTTCATCCGATTTCTATATAATGAAATGTAAAGGCTTTCATTATGAGAGGATGATCAAAATGAACTTTGATTTAACTCAAGAACAGCAAATGGTGAAGAAGTTAATGAGAGATTTTTCTAATGAAGAGGTGGCGCCGGGAGCAGTAGACCGTGATCGATCCGGGAAGTTTCCGCTTGATATCTTCAAAACGCTTTCTCAGATGGGTATGATGGGGCTGCCTTTTCCGGAAAAGTATGGCGGTGCAGGTGCAGATACAATAAGTTTTGCGATTGTGACTGAAGAACTGAGCCGTGCGTGCGCTTCCACAGGGATTACGTATTCGGCACATATTTCACTTGGGGGGGCACCTTTGCATTTATTTGGAACAGAGCAGCAGAAGCAGGATTTTCTGATGCCAATCTGCACAGGTGCATCACTGGGAGCATTTGGTCTGACGGAACCAAACGCGGGGTCGGATGCAGGCGGAACGGAGACGGCCGCGGTGCTTGAAGAAGGTAAATATATAATAAACGGCTCGAAAGTCTATATAACGAACGCAAGCTATGCAAAGCATCTGGCTTTGACAGCTGTGACCGGTCGAAAGGACGGCCGGAAAGAAATCAGCGCGATTATTGTTCCGACAGACACAGAAGGCTTCACTATCATCGACAACTATGAAAAGATGGGGCTGCATGCCTCCAATACAACGGAGCTGATACTCGATCAGGTTGCCGTGCCGGAAGAAAATTTACTTGGCGAAAGAGGCAGGGGTTTTCAGCAGTTCCTCGTCACCCTGGACGGCGGGCGTATCGGAATTGGAGCGATGGCAGTCGGAATCGCCCAAGCAGCCTACGAGCGCGCCTTGAATTATTCAAAAGAACGAAAGCAATTCGGAAAAAGTTTGTCATCATTTCAAATTACACAATTTAAACTGGCTGATATGGCGATGAAAATCGAACTTGCCCGAAATATGGTCTATAAAGCGGCATGGATGAAGGATCAAGGCAGGAAATTCACGAAAGAAGTATCGATGTGTAAACTTTACGCTTCCGAAATTGCCATGCAGATAGCCAGTGAAGCCATTCAAATACACGGCGGATACGGCTATATGCGGGAATACGAAGTCGAACGATATCTGCGGGATGCGAAGCTGCTCGAAATTGGAGAAGGCACCTCAGAAGTACAGCGTATGGTCATCGCAGGACAAATTGGCTGCTGACTGCGGAATTATGTCCAATCTGTCACAAAAGGTGAAAAGTCGCCCAATAACACTTTCAGTTTTCTCAAAGATACAGTACAATGTTAATTGTGTACTGTATCTTTTACAGAATAGATTCTGATGAAGGAGGGTAATCCAATGAATAAAAATCCTGTTATACCTTATCTTTTGATTTTTGCGCTGGGAATTGGACTGATTTTCTTCATGTCACTTTATGGTTTAGATCAAAAGAAAGAAATTGCCGGTGCTAACGAAGAAGAAGGTACTGAGCAAGGCAAGGAAGAAGAAAATGCAAATACCGGCGAATTTGATGCGGAGGCAGTTGCGCAGCAGAAATGCATAAGCTGTCACGGTGAAGGCTTGTCCGGCGGAATGGGACCTGCATTAGCTGGTTCATCATTCGAAGCGGATGAAATGCATGACGCAATCAAAAACGGCGTTCCAGGAACTGCAATGCCTGCTGGACTTGTTCCAGATGAGAACATAGATGAAATGGTTGACTACATTTTATCATTAGACTGATCGCCTACTTATGAATAAGAGCTATTAAATCAAGGATTACTTCCCTGGTTTAATAGCTCTTTTGCATTGCATGAAATGTTTGCCGACTATACAATAGAGTGGAATGAAAGGCGGGAAATTATGAACACCAATCACTTATCAGAACGTCTTGCGATGGTCGCAAGTTTTGTTCCGCAAGACACGGTACTGGCCGATATCGGCAGCGACCATGCCTATTTACCATGCTATTTAAAAAACATAGGAAAGATACAGCGCGCAGTAGCCGGGGAAGTCGTCAAAGGTCCTTTCGAATCTGCACGCCGCAATGTGCAGTTGAATGGTTTTTCCGATCATATTGAAGTGCGGTTGGCAAATGGACTGCAGGCAATCGAACCAGCAGATAAAGTGGAAACTGTAACAATTGCAGGCATGGGCGGAACGCTGATCACAACAATTCTTCAAGACGGCATGAAACGCCTTGACGGAGTGAAACGGATTGTAGCACAGCCGAATATTCATGCGATTGCGATCAGGCAGTGGGCTGTGAAAAATGGTTTTTTGATTGCGGATGAAGAGATTTTGCAAGAAGACGGAAAGATATATGAGGTCGTGGTTTTGGAGAGAGGCATTGCAGATTATTCGGATGCCGACCTTCTTGTAGGCCCCATCCTGCGAAAGAAAAACTCAGACGTTTTCCAGGCAAAGTGGGAAAGAGAAATGCATGAATGGAAACGTGTTATAAGAGCCTTGGAGCAAGCAGAAAGAACCGAAGAAATTCAAAAGAAAAAAACAGAGATAGAACAAAAAATAGAATTAGTCAGGAAGGTGTTAACTGCATGAAAAAGGTAAATGGATATCAGATCATTGAGCTATTTGAAAAGTGGTCACCGAAGCGGCTTGCGTTTGAAGGAGACCCGGTGGGATTGCACATAGGCCAGTTAAATCGCCAGGTGAATAAGTTGCTGGTAACACTCGACGTCAATGAGCAGGTGATTGACGAAGCGGTTGAACAGGGTGCCGCTCTGATCATTGCGCATCATCCCCCTTTATTCAGACCGGTGAGAGCAATTTTGACGGATACACCTCAAGGGCGGATGATTGAAAAATGCATCAAGCATGACATTGCTGTCTATGCCGCGCACACCAATCTTGATATTGCGGAAGGCGGTGTGAATGATATGCTGGCTGATCGTCTTAACGTGACAGAGACGGAGCCGATTGAAGTGACGGATTCCGAACACTTAGTAAAGCTTGCGGTATTCTGTCCACAAGGAGATGCAGATCAACTGCGCAGTGAACTGGCAGCAGCAGGCGCAGGAGCGATTGGGGATTATACAGGCTGCAGCTTCAGCTCACAGGGGATAGGACGTTTCACGCCTGTCAATGGAGCGAATCCGGCAATCGGTGAAGTAGGGAAGCCGGCGGAAGTGAAAGAAGAGCGAATCGAAGTTGTGTTCCCTGAAAGTCTGCAGTCTAAAATAATCAAGACCATGTGTACAGTCCATCCCTATGAAGAACCGGCGTTTGATCTGTTTAAAATGCAGCAGACAACGAATATTCAGGGAATCGGTAGAGTAGGCCGTTTGGCAGAAGATATGACATTGAAGCAATTTGCCGCGCATGTAAAAGAGGCATTTCAAGTGCCTGCTCTGCGTTTCGTCGGAGATCCGGAGACGGTTGTACGCAAAGTGGCTGTTCTCGGTGGAGACGGCAACAAATACATTTTAGCCGCAAAGCGCAAAGGTGCAGATGTGCTCGTGACTGGCGATTTATATTATCATACGGCACAAGACGCGGAGGCGCTGGGACTGGCTGTTGTCGACCCGGGACATAATATTGAAAAAATTATGATCGGGGGAGTGGCTGAAAAATTGATTTCTCTCTGTCAGGATAAGAATTTTGATATCGAAATTCTCGAATCCCGCGTGATTACCGAACCTTTTCAGTTTCTGTAAATAAATAAAACCGCTAAGAAAAATTATCTCTTAGCGGTTTTTTATTATTTATGGTTCAATTCGAATGACAGGTGAAGGATTTTTGATTTTAGGTAAAATTCTATCCAGTTTGAACTGGCGCTCTGCCTTGTGAGTCGAAGGGTCTGCCGGATCAAATGCAGTCAAATAAGCAATTACTTCTCTGACGATGAGAGTAGGTGTAGAAGCTCCTGCCGTCACCGCGACTGTCTCTATATCCATCAGCCATGCTGTGTCAATCTCCGAGACATCAGAGATACGGTAGGAAGGAGTATTGGCAATCTCTACAGATACCTGCGTCAGACGGTTTGAGTTATTGCTCTTCGGATCGCCTACAACGATCAGCAGATCTGCCTCTCCCGCCTGCTCTGCCACTGCTTCCTGACGTACTTGAGTCGCCAGACAGATTTCTTCATGAACTTCTATATGCGGGTACTTCTTCTGCAGCTCTTCCATAAGATGTGCAACATCCCACTGGCTCATGGTGGTTTGATTGGTAACCAGCAGCTTCTCATTGCTGATATTCAGATTATCAATATCTTCCAGTCTCTCAATTAGATGAACAGACTCCGGTGCTACGCCGATGGCTCCCTCCGGTTCAGGATGATGTTTTTTACCAATATAGAGAATGTCGTAGCCTTCCGCAACTTTTTCTTCAATCAGGTGATGCGTCACAGAGACATCGGGACAAGTGGCATCAATGGCCACTAGGCCTTTCTCTTTTGCCAGTTTGCGGACTTCAGGAGAAACTCCGTGTGCTGTATAGATGACAGTTCCTTTATCTACTTTACGCAATATATCCAGTCGGTTTTCTCCATCCAGCGTAATGATCCCATCTTCTTCAAAAGCGTCGGTAACGTGTTTATTGTGGACGATCATGCCTAATATATAAATGGGTCTCGGCAGGGATGTATCAAGTGCAGCATTTCTTGCAATGACCATCGCATCAACCACACCATAACAATAACCTCTAGGTGAAATCTTGAGTACTTTCATTTATTCCACTCCACTCCTCTAGTAACTTCTCTTTCATTATAGCGGAGATTCGCGGCTGATTCAAAGAGTTCAGAACGGAGGCTGAAAAATCCTTGGCGAAGATGGCTGTTCTGCTATCGGGCCGGGTGTGCTGGAAACAGGCGGCACCGGATTATTCCCTCTTGCAATGGAAGAGGGAGCCGGGGCATCAGGCATGGATTGAAACCCTTTATATAATTTCCACATGGCAGGCAGGTTTTGAATCATCGGTGCAAACTGCTGCACGAGCGGCGCAAACTGCTGTGCAGTGTTCAGGAAACGGTTGGCGGTCTGCATATACTGATCAGCTCTCGACGCACCGCCAGCTCCTGCTCCGGTCGCGGCCCCGGCCCCGGCCCTCATCTGCTGATTAGCAGCCTGCTGAAATCCTGGGTTCTGCTGCGTGCCCATACCCTGAGGAAAAGACTGACCGCCGGGAGGAAGTTGCGACGCAGGTGGCATCTGTCTCATGGGCTGCTGCTGATTGCTGAACGGATAAAATGATTGATATCTCATCACAAACTCCTTTCTGAAATTTTTTAGTTGCTTCTCTTCATATCCTATGCGAAAAAAACAGCTGATGGCACCGAATCATGTTACAATAAGAAATACGCTAGAGGAGGAACGATATGTCTAAATTTACAGATTATCAATTCAAACCGTTTTTGAGGGAAGCCATTCAAAAATTAGGGTTTGAAGAACCGACACCCATTCAAAAAGAAATGATTCCACTTATAATGAAAAATACCAGTGCGATTGGACAGGCACATACAGGGACAGGAAAATCACACAGTTTCCTGATTCCTCTTGTGGAAAAAATCGACACAGAGACAGATGAACTGCAGACGGTGATCACTGCACCAACCCGTGAATTAGCGACCCAGCTTCATAATGAATTGAAGAAGCTGATTGACGGCACCGATATTAAAAGTGCAATTCTTATTGGCGGTACCGATAAGAAAAGGTCTGCAGATCGTTTGCGCAGTACGCCGCATATCATCGTGGGAACACCAGGCCGGATACAGGATATGTCTGAGACAGGTGCCTTGGCAATTCATACGGCGACTCAGCTTGTAATTGATGAAGCCGATCTTGCATTTGATATGGGATTCATTGAAGATATTGATAAATTTGCTTCCAGAATGCCGAATAAGCTCAACATGTATGTATTTTCAGCAACAATTCCCGAAAAGCTGAAACCGTTCCTTGCTAAATATATGAATTCGCCTGTACATGTACAAATGGATGATAAAAAGCCGTTGACGGAGAACATGCACTATTCATTGGTTCCTGTCAGAAGTATGGACAAAAATAAGAAACTGCTTCATGTAATGGATGCGATACAGCCTTACTTGGCGATCATCTTTACGAATACGAAGCAAAACGCAGATCAGCTTGCGAACTATTTATCGGCACATGGTTTTAAGCCGGGCCGTATACACGGAGACCTGACACCGCGTGAACGTACACGGATGATGAAGCAGGTGCGTGATCTTGAATATCAATACATCGTCGCAACTGATTTGGCTGCGAGAGGAATCGATATCCCGGGTGTCAGCCACGTTATCAACTTTGAATTGCCGGAAGATCTTGAGTTCTTTATTCACCGTGTCGGTCGTACAGCGCGTGCAGGTTTAGAGGGCACAGCGATCACGTTATACGAACCGGCAGATGAAGATGCGATTAACCGTATTGAAAAGCTTGGCATACCGTTCGCCCACGAAGATGTCAAAAACGGCGAATGGATCGAAGTGAAAGAACGTCAGGCACGGAAGAAACGGGTTAGAGAAACAGATGAAATCGATAAGAAAGCAGATTCGTTTGTCCGTAAACCTGATAAAGTGAAGCCTGGCTATAAGAAGAAAATGGCAGAAGAAAAAGAAAAGTTCAAGAAGAGACAAAGGAGAATAAAAAAGAAATCATGAGTGCAAATGAAATCCTATTAGGCTCCCACGTATCCATGAGCGGCAAGAAGATGCTGGAAGGATCCAGTGAAGAGGCGGCAGGCTACGGAGCCAACACATTTATGATCTACACTGGAGCACCGCAGAACACCAGACGTAAACCGATAGAGGAATTGAATATAGAGAGCGGAACTGCGCTGATGAATAAGAGCGGACAGTCAAATATCGTTGTCCACGCGCCTTATATCATCAATATCGCCAACACGACAAAGCCAGAAACCTTCCGTCTGGGCGTAGATTTTCTGCAGCAGGAAATTCGACGCACGGAAGCGCTGGGTGCCAATCAAATTGTACTTCATCCTGGCGCTCACGTAGGTGCAGGAGCAGAGACAGGCATTGCTAAAATCATTGAAGGTCTTAATGAAGTGCTTTCTGAAAATGCAAATGTACGTATTGCACTCGAGACAATGGCGGGGAAGGGTACAGAATGCGGCAGAAGTTTCGATGAGATTGCAAAGATCATTGACGGCGTGGAAAACAATGAACGGCTTTCCGTCTGTTTCGATACATGCCACGTTCACGACGCAGGCTATGATATCGTGAATGACTTTGCAGGCGTTCTTGAAGAGTTCGACAAAATTGTCGGGCTTGACCGGATTTCTGTTATCCACGTCAACGACAGCAAAAACGAATGCGGCGCAGGAAAAGACCGTCATGAAAACATCGGTTTTGGTCATATTGGTTTTGACCCGCTCGCATATATTGTCCATCACCCGACGTTTAAAGACGTTCCAAAAATTTTGGAGACGCCTTTCATCGGGACGGACAAAGCAAATAAAAGAGCTCCGTATGCAGTTGAAATCGCTATGCTGAAGAACAAAAAGTTTACGCCTGAATTACTGAAAGAATTGAACGTTTAATATCATATTACAGGCGCTGCAGAGATGCAGCGCTTTTTTTATTGCAGTTTATACTGTTCCATATACAAGATCATTTCCTCATAACCGATAATAGAAGAGACCTTCTCTAAAAATGCCGCAGGGATTCCCGTGAACAGCCAGGACAGAGAAACCTCATCCAGCAAAGGACGAAGCTGTTGAATCTGTTTTACGGTTAGCTGAACTCCGTTACTCGCTGCATAGTTCTGTGCATCCTGATCCGATAACTGTTTAATCTCCTGAATCAGCTGAAGTAAATCCATCTGTATCAAATCCTTTCAATTGGTTGTATCCCTGTGCAACTTCCTATATAATGCATAAAGTAATCGGAATGATTACGAATTGAAGGAAGGGATATGTATATGACAAATACCATCATCAAATTAGAGCATATAACACACAAATATCATCATTCCATCGCCTTATCTGACGTCAGTCTCGAAGTGAAACAGGGTGAATTTTGGGCATTGATCGGTCCGAACGGTTCCGGCAAGTCCACGTTGCTAAAAATCATCTTGGGACTCTTGACGCCAATGGAGGGGACGGTCGAATTATTCGGCGTGCCAATCGATTCATTCAAACAGCAACAGCGAATTGGCTATGTTTCACAGAAAGCCAATGCTTTTACTACAAAGTTTCCTGCTACTGTCCTAGAAGTCGTCAAGAGCGGCCTGACGAGCAAAAAAGGACTGTTTAAACGATTTACTAAAGAAGATGAACAGCGGGCAATCGATGCTTTGGAAGTCGTCAAAATGGCGGACCGGCAGTCTGAGAGCATAGGCGATCTTTCAGGCGGACAGCAGCAGCGCGTTTTTATTGCGAGAGCGCTTGTAAGCAAGCCTGATCTGCTTATTATGGATGAGCCGACAGTCGGGATTGACAGACAAAATGCTGATTCTTTTTATTCTATGCTCAGTGAATTAAACCGTGAGTATGGTATTGCAATTTTACTGGTCACGCATGAAGTTGATTTAGTGACACAGCTCGCTACGCATGTGGCGTGTCTGAACCATACGATACATTTCCATGGTATGCATCAGGACTACGAAAAAATGAGTGAAGAAGAATTGTCTGGCTGGTACGGCCATCCGGTTCGTCGGCTTCATCAGAAGGAAACGGAGAATCTCACATGATTGAAGCGATTTTCACCTACGAGTTTTTACAGAATGCGGTACTCTCCGGACTGGTTATAGGACTGATTGCACCGATGCTTGGATTATTCATTGTGGTTCGCCGCATGGCGATGATTTCCGATGCATTAAGCCACGTGGCTTTGGCGGGGATTGCAGGCAGCTTGTATTTGAGTCAGCAAGTATTATTTTTTGCTGCGCTGAATCCGGTGTATTTAGGAATGGGAGCCGCTGTCGTCGGTTCCTTGCTGATTGAACGGCTGCGAAGAATCTATAAAAGTTTTGAAGAGCTGGCCATACCGATTATCCTTTCTGCCGGAATTGGCTTCGGCGCGATATTTATTTCATTGGCAAAAGGTTTTGGCACAGATTTGGTCGGTTATTTATTCGGCTCTGTTTCCGCTGTCAGCCGCCAGGATCTGTATATCGTCCTGCTGATTGCAGTCATTGTGATTTTATTTATATACTTTTTATATAAAGAGTTGTTTTCATTAGCGTTTGATCCAGAGTATGCAAGAGTGTCAGGGGTTAATGAACGAATTATTCAAGCGGCATTTATGGTGATTACAGCACTCGTTATCGGAGCTTCTATGCGTATCGTCGGGATCTTGCTCGTATCGTCATTGATGACATTGCCTGTGGCGGCGGCGATCCAGCTGGCCAAAAGCTATAAAGGTGCATTGATTTATTCCATCATATTTGGTGAAATTGCTGTGATCATTGGACTCATATCTGCTTATTATTTAGATATTGCACCAGGCGGAACAATTGTAGTAACTTCAGTATTCATCTTACTGATTGTGCTTTTTGGGAAGAAAGTACGGTCATGATGATCGAGAGGGGCGTATCGGTATGACGATTGATGAAGCGTGGGAAATTTTATTGAAGCATGACTTTAAACGGACAAAAAACCGGGATATTCTGCTGGAGTTTTTTGATCAGGCAGATCGTTATGTCACGGCGATGGAAGTCAGAACAGCGGTAGAGAAGGCTAATCCGGGTATCAGTTTTGATACGATCTATCGGAATCTGGCCGTTTTTTCAAAGCTTGGTATATTGGACGAAACGGAATTAAATGGGGAACGTCTTTTCCGCATGCAATGTGCCACTGATCATCATCATCATCATTTTATCTGCACGACATGCGGGAATACAAAATCCATTCCCAGCTGTCCGATGGATAGTGTGACGGTGAATCTGTCGGAATATGAAATAGACGGACATAAGTTTGAGATTTATGGCAGATGTCCGGATTGTATTAGAGTGTAAGTGCGCACAGTACATTTTTAATAAATAAGATCTAGAGCTCAAGACAATCCGCGGTTCGGATAAGTCTTGGGCTCTTTATGGCTGATGGAGATATTCATCTTAACACAATTTCTTAACCAATCTTATGGTAGGTAAAAAACTTTATAAAGTGAACGAACTATCTCATGGTACATGAAAACTGGTATAATAGAGGTAATAACAAAAGAGGGGTGTTAATTATGAATGAAAATTCACGAATAGAACGCCAAAAACAAGTAGAATTTGCGGTTGGAATGGCTGCAATTGACGGTGGAAAACCAAGTGTATTTACAAAGAACCTTTTAAATCAATATGAAAAGGGTCAAGTATCATCCAGTCAATTGAAGCAAGCGATTGTTGAAAAATATACAAAGGCTTCACAGTAATTTATGGATCCTTATATTTATCCTAATACAAACGTCTTAATCAATAAATTGGATATTCAGGATGAACAACAATTAATTGACGTTGAAGCACAGTTATTAATAGCTGGGATAGTGGATATTTCTTCTATTAGCCAAAAGATTGATTTCCATAAATACGAAAGCCTCCAAATAATTCATCACTTTCTTTTTCATGAGCTATATTCATGGGCTGGAGAGTTTCGATCAGTCAATATATCTAAAAGTGAACAGGTTTTAAATGGATTATCAGTTACTTATAGCGATAAAGATCATATTATATCTGATTTGAAAACTGTTTTCAGTTGGTCTAAATCTATACAATGGAGCTATTCCAATCCTAGTCTTGTAAAAGACTTTTCTACATTTATGATAAAGCTTTGGCGTGTTCATCCTTACCGAGAAGGAAATACAAGAACAGTTTCAATTTTCATGAAGCTTTTTGCTGAAGCAAATAGGCTAGACATCAATGCTCAATTACTTTCTCAACATGCAGGATATTTGCGAAATGCACTTGTTCTTGCCACAGTAGAAGAAGCTCCAGAACCAAAATATTTATTGAATATGATGTCAGATGCCCTAGGTGTAGTCGATTTTAATAAGCTTAATCCTGATGATGAAGCGTCTAGTAATTATCAAGTGATTGGAAAATACGATGTTTCCAAATATGAAGAAAAACCTTTCGAAATTGATCTTAATGATGAATAACTTTATTTTACAAATCAATTCGGTAGACTCTAGGTATTCATATTAAAAGTGCAAAATTGGAAATTCACTTTTGCACTTTTAGAATAAGAACTGTACCAAAATTGGGCCAGTTCTTCTTGTTATTTCATTTGGTACTACTTCTATTTTTTTGTAATAACCAAATAATAACGAGGAAGAATAAAGCGAAAAATGTTCTGAAAAGTAGATTTAAAATTATATTGTATTGCTCGAAAAAACCATCTGAAATAATAAAAGTCAATGAAAAACCTAGTACAAAAGTAATTACGTATCGAAACACTGTAATCACCTCATTTTTTTATTTTATTACATCGTAACATACTAAAAGATTTAGTATCGATGAGTTTGATAAATTAGGTTTAAAGCAATGTTAAAGGAGATCAGAAATTAAATATATTTCTTTCAGTAAACGGGCGCGATTACCGCAAACTCATAAGTTTCATTCCTCATTTTTTTGAGGAATGAAACTTTTTTTATCACATTCCACCAACTTCATAGCAAACAACTATCCTTACAAATCACGTAAATATAAATAATAAAAAAACAGGCTCTTCACCAAAACATGTGCTTGACAGTCTATTTCGTAGATTTGACTGTGATTGCGCAGTATAGGATGGTAAATGGGTAGGAGACCGTTCCCCTGCGTTCCAGGCGGACGCGTGTCCTGCGGGCCCTCGGTGAGCCAAGCGAACAGCGAAGGGTTTGCTTTGCCGTATTTTTGCGCTCTTTGCGGAAATTAAGGCAAACTGTGCTCATAACGCTACGCTTTTATTCGCAAAAGCCTTTCTTCGTAAAGGCTTTCGCTCCCTTTAGTTGTCTCATCCTAACGGGCTGATCCTCCCGGTAGTTTTTAGCCGCGGGCTCACACGAAGTGAGTCATGCAACCGTTGCCAAGCGAACGGCGAAGGGTTCGCTTTGCCGTATTTCTGTGGTCTTTACAGAAATTAAGGCACTTGCGGCGTACTTAGGTTGCCTGGAACGAAGGTACACTGGCTGGTGTTTTAATACATTTTATGTGAGTGGCAGTTTGAGCATATTATTTGAGGTTATTACGTAGGTACCAGTGTTTCATGCAACACTTAGCAGTCCGCAAAGGCAAAGATTCTTGCGATTATTGTGTTTGCATGGTTGAAAAACGAAAACATACTACTCAACTGGTACTCTGTTAAAAAGCAGCAGGACATATTTTCTCCACACCAGCGAAGGCGCAACTGCGGGGTTAGCCGTTGCTATGAGACAACTGGCGCGGTCTTTGCCAGCTGGCTCATAGCGTAAGGCAATCCCCCAGCGCCGAAGCGGGTTTAAACTGCAGCATGATTTTCGCAATACATACATGACAAGTTGTCAAGAACAGATTTTGGTGCAGACCCAAAAAACACTTAACAAAAGTAGAATTTTCTACTTTTGAAAGGTATTTATCTATATATATAAGCAGAAAGGAAAAATGGTTGTTTTTCTAGAAAACATCGGATCGGAGTTTGGCATATTTCTCGGCTTCGCATTACGGGAACTAGCACTCCTCCTGTCTCCTCACTCCTCCAGTGATTGGAATAATCGTACTTGTGCTGCTTCCTTATAATATGTAGCTCATGCTTTTTATAGAGTGACTGTTAATTGAGATGAAATACACAAAAAAACGCTTAGATATTCTAAGCGTTTTTCAGATTCATTATCGGAATTTCAATTTAAGCAAACAATCGCTGAACTTGCCGATTCGCTTCCTGCCAGTCATTCACCCGAATGACCCCGTCTGGAATAGGCTTGCGATTGTACGGCGTGTCAAACAAGAATACGGGGATATCCAGTTCTTCATGGATTTCCACTGCATTGTCATGTTTATCTTCGAAAAAAGCATTTACAGACAAGCGTTTTGCTGTTTCGATCTTATGATGCGTGCCGATCAACTCTACATGATCAAACGGTATCTGTTGTTCCTGAAACCAATTGGTCGTGCATTCGAGTACATTTTGACCGCGAGCTGAGATGTAGTACAGCTCATACTGTTTTTTCCAGTCTGACAGCACTTCTTTTGCAAACTGCTGGGCAGGGGATGTTTGATAAATCAATTCCTCCGCCCCTTTATACCACTCGCCGAATTGGACAGGATCCACATCAAAAGCTTTCGTCAGATCATACTCTTTAATATCTTCAAGTGTCAAATTCGAACCAAAGCGCTTATTGATATGAGGCAGCAGGGAAGTAGGGCATGTTACGGTTCCGTCAATATCGATTCCAAAACGGGTTTTCATTCAGAAACGCCGCCCTGAACCAATGCCTCTTCCTGTCTTTTCTTTTCGAAGTATTCCTCTGCCAGTTTATCGATTTCTTTCTTCAGTTCCTCCACCATTGTTTCTTCTGGTACTTTACGGACAGTTTTACCGTGCATGAACAGCAGCCCTTCACCGCGGGCTCCCGCAATTCCGATATCTGCTTCTCTTGCTTCACCCGGTCCGTTTACTGCACAGCCGAGCACTGCTACTTTTAACGGTGCTTTAATATGAGAAATATATTCTTCCACTTCATTGGCAATGGAAATCAAGTCGATTTCGATACGTCCGCAAGTCGGGCAGGAAATCAGTGTTGCAGCATTCGAAGACAATCCAAATACTTTCAGAAGCTCTCTTGCCACTTTAATTTCCTGAACAGGGTCAGCACTCAGCGACACGCGCATCGTGTTTCCGATGCCTGCTGACAGCAATGTGCCAAGTCCCGCTGAACTTTTAATAGAACCCGCGAACAGCGTACCGGATTCTGTGATGCCCAAGTGCAACGGATAGTCAAATGCCGCCGCAGCTAATTTATAAGCCTCAATCGCTAAGTTTACATCTGAAGCTTTCAATGAAACGATAATATCGTGGAAATCCAAGTCTTCTAAGATCTTAATATGATGCAGGGCGCTTTCTACCATGCCCTCAGCAGTCGGATAGCCGTACTTTTCAAGAATTTTCTTCTCGAGTGAACCGGCGTTTACACCGATACGGATCGGAATGCCTTTTGCCTTTGCGGCATTAACGACAGCTTCTACTTTTGACTGGCGTCCAATGTTTCCCGGGTTGATTCTGATTTTATCTGCACCTTGCTCAATTGCAATTAAAGCTAATTTATAGTCAAAATGAATATCTACTACTAACGGAATATTGATGCGCTTTTTAATTTCGCCGATTGAATAAGCAGCACGCTCATCCGGGCAGGCTACACGTACAATTTGACATCCTGCTTCTTCTAAACGAAGGATTTCGGCAACAGTAGCCTCCACATCATGCGTTTTCGTAGTCGTCATACTTTGAATAAACAGTTCATTGCTTCCCCCGATTGTCAGGTTACCGACTTTTACAGGACGGGTGTTGGAACGATGAATCATTTCTGTCATTGCGATTCTCTCCTTCAAATAAATAAATAACTAAATACATCCACCATAAATGAATGGAAAATTACTTTGTGCTCTGTTCCTGGCAAGCTGAATCTGTTTCTGCTCCGAGAGGCAACTGGATTTGTTCGCCCGCCAGAAGCTTCTGGCGCTCCAGATGAGGATTCAAGTCATAAAACAACTCGAGCCTTTCCAGAAAATTATGAGTTGGGTCTGGGTATAATGCAAATAACGACTCTATTGTATCATCTTCAACCGTCCGAATGACAATGGAAGGATTGACCGCTTCCTCAATACAGGACGTTTCATCGTCGAAAAAGGCTGCAAGAGGGATTGTCCCATCTGTCAAATCCACGCGAACGAAATGAACGATACAAAAAACAGCGAGTGCAAGTATAAATATTCTCATGGCAATCCCTCCTGTCACACACTATGCAGACAGGAAGGGGAATATTCATCGCGGTTTCTTAGGATAATATACCGCTGCCCGCCACACATAGAGCAGATGGACAAGCGACGAGATCCACAAGCTGTAATTTTGCATGCCTGGCATGAATTCAAATACCATCGTCAGCAAAATAGGGAGAGTGGCAGCAATCGCCGCAGTCCGCCACATAAATCGAAACTCACCTCTGCGGCTCAGCAACCTCAACAACAATACTCCTATAATACCAAAAATGCTGATGCGAATAAATAAATACGATGTGATAATGACGAGCTGCAGTATGAAGGCAACCGGGTAAAGTAATAAACCGATCGTTTTACCGATTTCAGCGATTTCAGGCGTCGATTGAAAAAGTGTATGGTCGCCGATTAAAAACTGCAGAAATGCGATGACAGTATATAGAAAGACAAAAATGAATAGGTATTGAATCACTTTACCGATCGGCAGCAATCGAAATGCAGCCAGTTTCTTAGGTTCGTGCAATGAAGCGGTAAACAGCTGACGAAATTTCAGATTCAATGAAACGGCCTCCCTTTCTACAGTATAGTCTATCATTTATTTAAAACCTTCATGTAACGTGAAATTTCGACATTCTTATGACAAATCATTGCTGCTTTGTTAAGGTGTTGTAAAGATTAGTGTTGAGTACTTTACAATTTGCTGCCGCTCCTAACATAATAGGGTGAAACTTCCCACTTGCGTCACGAGTGGGAAGAGGTAAAACCATACATAATCGTTTGATGGAGGTTGACAATTAAATGGAAGTTAACTGGCAGGAAGTGGTGTTCCAGTTTCTTGGGGGATTAGGTATTTTCCTTTTCGCAATTAAGTACATGGGAGATGGATTGCAAAAAGCTGCGGGGGACAGGCTTCGTGCAATCTTGGACCGTTTTACTACGAATCCATTTATGGGCGTTCTTGTCGGTATTATTGTTACGGTACTCATTCAATCCAGTTCGGGAACGACCGTTATCACCGTCGGACTTGTAAGTGCCGGTTTCATGACGCTCCGTCAGGCAATCGGCGTTATCATGGGTGCCAATATCGGTACTACAGTTACTGCATTCATCATCGGTCTGGATGTAGGAGCCTATGCTCTGCCGATCATGGCAGTCGGCGCATTTTTGATTTTCTTTATGCGTAAAGCAAAAATCAAAAACCTGGGGGAAGTCATTTTCGGCTTCGGAGGCTTGTTCTTGGGCCTGGAGTTAATGAGTGACGGCATGAAGCCGCTCCGCACCCTGGAAGCATTCGGTGATTTCACACTTGCCATGAGTGAACACTCATTATTGGGAGTAGTGGCCGGTACGATCTTTACACTCGTCGTTCAAAGCTCCAGTGCGACAGTCGGGATTTTGCAAGGACTCTATGCTGAAGACCTCGTGACAATGAAGGCAGCCCTGCCAATCCTGTTTGGCGACAATATCGGCACTACGATTACTGCGGTTCTTGCGGCCATCGGCACCTCTGTCGCTGCCAGACGTGCCGCTGCGACACATGTCCTGTTTAATATTGTCGGCACCATCATTTTCATGATCCTGCTGATTCCTTTTACTGCATATGTGGAATGGATTTCCGGCTTACTTCATTTGGAGAGTAAGATGCAGATTGCATTTGCACACGGTTCATTCAACGTCGCGAATACGGTTTTACAGTTTCCATTTATCGGGGCCTGGGCATATTTGGTGACGAAGATGATACCGGGGGAAGATGTCACGATCGAATACAAACCGAAGCACTTGGACCGGCATTTCATTGCGCAATCACCTGCTGTAGCGATTGGACAAGCAAAGGAAGAGATTATCCGCATGGGTGACTTCAGTGTGCAGGGTCTGAATGAAACATTCGAATACTTGAAGACTGGTCAGAAAAAGCATGCGGAGACAGCGTATCAGATTGAAGACGCCATCAATAACCTGGACCGTAAGATCACGGATTATCTGGTGGAGATCTCCACCGTTACTGTTGCACCTGCGGAGTCCGCACGTCACGTCATGCTGATGGACAGTGTACGGGATATTGAACGGATTGGAGATCATTTTGAAAATATCGTCGAACTGATCGATTTGCGCGAGACCAATAAATTAAAACTGACTGACGATGCAATGGTCGATTTAACCGAAATGTTTACACTGACGATTGAAACTGTACAAAAGGCAATTGAATCTCTGGATAAATCCGACATCGGAATTGCCCGCACGGTTTCTGAAAAAGAAGATTTGATTGATAATATGGAACGCCGTTTCCGTAAGAATCATATCGTCCGCCTGAATGAAGGAAGCTGCAGTGCGCAGGCAGGCATGGTCTTCGTAGATATCGTTTCAAACTTGGAACGGATCGGCGATCATGCGGTAAACATTGCGGAAGCTATTTTAGGTAAACATGTGTGAATAGGTGCTGAATATGAATACAGATGAATCAGGCATTGCCGCAATTACGCCGCAATGCCTGATTTTCTTTTTTACCGGGATATGATGTAGAATGAGTAATCTGATGAAAATTTTATAAAAGAGGAGTGGGCGCATGATCTGGATGGGCTGGATTGTTACGGTACTTTTGTTTTGCATTGCATTTGCAGGACTTGTTTATCCCATCATTCCTTCTGTTGTTTTTATACTTGCGGGTTTTCTAGCGTACGGTTTTATCATTTCATTTGATGAGCTGACGTGGCTATTCTGGGTAATTGAAGTGTTATTTGTCGTGTTGCTGTTCGGAGCGGATACGATCGCCAATCTGGTCGGCGTCAAACGTTTCGGCGGCAGCAAAGCAGGCATGTGGGGCAGTACTGTTGGTTTGCTGATTGGACCATTTGTCATCCCTGTCGCTGGAATTCTGGCAGGTCCTTTTCTAGGAGCCATCATCGCAGAATTGCTGATCACCCGTTCAGGAATCAAGCAGGCGTTTAAGACTGGAATCGGCTCGGTTGTCGGTTTCTTGACATCAGTTGTCGTTAAAGGAGTCATTATGGGCATCATGATTGCTATTTTTCTATTTTTTCTCCGTTGACAGTCCATTTTCTTTGAATGCTGTCTCATATTTTGATAATGTGAAGAGGTAGGGCAAAACAGAGATAATTTAGAGGAGGAATGGAAAATGGCTTATACATTACCAGAACTACCATACGCTTATGATGCGTTGGAGCCACACATCGACAAAGAAACGATGAACATCCATCACACGAAACACCACAACACGTATATTACAAACGTGAACAATGCGTTGGAAGGTCATGATGAACTTCTGAACATGCCGGTTGACGAATTGGTGGCAAACTTGGATAAAGTTCCAGAGGACAAGCGCACAGCAGTCCGCAACAATGGCGGCGGTCATTCAAACCACTCATTCTTCTGGCAGATCCTGTCTCCAAATGGAGGAGGAAATCCAAAAGGTCAGGTTGCTGAAGCAATCGACAAAAAGTTCGGCAGCTTTGATGCTCTTAAAGAAGAGTTCGCAAAAGCGGCAACAACACGTTTCGGTTCAGGATGGGCTTGGCTCGTACTGAATAACGGCGAGTTGGAAGTAACTTCAACACCTAACCAGGACTCTCCTTTAATGGAAGGCAAGACTCCTTTACTGGGATTGGACGTTTGGGAGCACGCATACTACCTGAACTATCAAAACCGCCGTCCTGATTACATTTCAGCATTCTGGAATGTAGTAAACTGGGATGAAGTTGAAAAGCGTTACCAAGACAATAAATAAGTGAAACCCGACACACATCTGATTCGTCAAGATGTGTGTTCTTTTATGGCATCATGCTATAATACCTCATACATAGAATTTGATAGAAAGGAGACTCCCGTTGAAAAAGACTACCAGAAAAGCAGATCAGGCAAAAGTACGTCAGCGAAAACATATTGCTTTTCGAATGAATTTTCTCTTTGTAGCGATTTTCGTACTTTTTTCATTGCTGATATTCCGCTTAGGCTATCTGCAGATTGTCAAAGGCGAAGATTTCACCAGGGAGCTCGAACGTACAGAAGAAATTGCTGTCAATACGAGCACCCCCCGCGGAAGAATATATGACCGAAATGGTCAAGTGCTGGTTGACAATGAACCCAAAAATGCCATAACCTATACAAAAACTTCGTCCACCTCCTCTGAGGAGATGTTGAAACTGGCAAAAAAGCTGTCTACATTAATTGACCGGGATACCAAGCGTGTGACGCTGGGGGACAAGCGGGACTTTTGGATTTTATTGAATCCTGAAGAGGCAGCCAAAAAAGTAACCAAAAAAGAAATGCAAAATGTTAACAAAAACGAAAAAACATCCAAAAAGGAAAAACAGCGACAGATTAACCAAATGACCAGAGACCGCATCACGGAAGAAGAAATAGACTCTTTAAGTGAACAGCAATTGAAAGTTCTGGCGATTTATAGAGAGATGATGGCGGGGTACGCTTATTCCCCCCAGATCATTAAAAGTGATGACGTAACAGACAAAGAATTTGCAGTTGTCTCGGAACGCTTGAATGAACTGCCGGGAGTCAATACGACGACCGACTGGGACCGCATCAAGAAATCTGACAGCGCTATCCTTGGTTCAACGACAAGTCCGATCGAAGGAATTCCGCGTTCACATCTGGATTATTTTTTAGCAAGGGATTATTCCCGCAACGACCGGGTCGGCAGAAGTTATCTCGAAGCTTATTATGAAGACTTGCTGAAAGGTCAAAAGACTATTGTGAAAAATATTAAAGACCGGACTGGTAAAGTCATTGAAACGAAGACTGTGAAAGAGGGCGAACCCGGAAAAGACCTCGTGCTGACGACAGACAGTGAACTTCAGGAGGCTTTGGAAGAAATTGTGTCCAATAAATTACTGAAACTGAAACGAGGTGCCAGTGCAGGTGCTCTCGAGTCAGCGTTCCTGGTTATGCTGGATCCGAATAACGGCGAAATTTTGTCATTAGTCGGTAAAAAAGTAGGGCGGGATGAAGAAACAGGGAAGTTAGCTATCCAAGATTACACATTCGGCACCTTCACTTCTGCTTACGAAGCCGGCTCTACAGTAAAACTGGCTACCATGCTGACTGGCTACAGTGAAGGTGTAGTAAACGTCGGCGATGTCAAAATCGATGAACCGATCCGTATTGGACGTACGGTAAAGAGATCACTGTTTAACCGTAACGGCAGAGTGGCAGTGAATGATATTACTGCGCTGGGGCGTTCTTCCAACGTCTATATGTTCCGAATTGCCATGGCGCTCGGCAAAGCGAATTACCGGCCGGGCCAGGCGCTGGCAATAGACAAAACGGCGTTTGAGACATTCCGCCAGACGTTCGCATCTTTCGGCCTGGGAACCAAAACCGGCATTGATCTGCCCGGAGAATACAGCGGTGTAACCGGAACTGAAACAATTACCGGGAAACTACTGGATTTCTCAATCGGCCAATTTGATACGTATACTCCGCTGCAGCTGGCTCAATATGTGTCAACTGTAGCTGCAGACGGCAATAGAATAGCGCCAAGAATATTGAAAGAAATCCGCGACCCTTCTCCAGATGGCGAAGTATTGGGTGAACTGGTGGAAGAAAGGCCGGCAGAAGTATTGAATCATATTAATAATACACAGCAGGAAATTGATCAAGTGAAAAAAGGAATGTACTACGCTTATCATGCTTCAAACGGAACAGCCGCCAGTGTATTAAAAGAATACGATGCTGCCGGAAAGACAGGGACCGCACAATCATTTTATTACACCGGCAATAAATCAAATCCTGTCATACCGACAATTAATCTGTCTCATGTAGGTTTTGCGCCGTATGAGAATCCAGAAGTCGCCTATGCGGTGATGATACCTTACATTTCTACCAACACAAACACCTATCCGGGTTCCGCGGCCAATGAAATTGTCAAAGAAGCGTTAGACACGTATTTAAAGTTAAAAAAAGAACGTGCGGCGAAACGGATTGATTCTTCTCCTGAAATTAAAATTAAGAAAGTAACTGAAGAAGAAAAATGAGAAAACCACCGCTAATGTGTCATTGACACACAGCGGTGGTTTTATTTTGTCAATACCTCAGCGATTTCTTTAAAACTCATGTCGGAACTCAGTTCAAATGTTCCGATTTGGATCTTGCCGGCATACCCATAGTCTTTCATATAGACATCAAATTTAGCGGCATCTTCTATAATATGCGCGCGTTCCAGAGTGCTTGATAAATCTGAAGAGTTTGATCCGGGTTTAACTGTTACTTTCTTCGTTACTTCAGTTGTTTCGATTTCTTCAGCTGCCGGTTGCTTTTCCGTATCGTTTTCCGGGTCAGGCACCTGCTCGGCATCCGGATCACTTCCAGGTGTTTCATCTAACGTAATCGTTTGGGAAATAGCGAGCTCTTTCTTAACGACTTCCAATTCTTTTTTCGTTTCTGTCAGTTCTTTCTTCCATGACTTGTCCTCATCCTCTGCCTGCGGCATATTGCTGATGGCGTATAATGTACCGCCTGCGATCAGGCAGCCAATTCCGACAGAGCGCAATAGATCCTTGATCATATCCGCACTCCTTTAGAACGCAGCACAGCAACTACTTCGTCTTCGGGCAATGAGGCTCTTTGAGAAATCTCGGAAATTGTATAGCCCTGGCTTTGCAGGGCAGTGATTTGATTGACGATGATGGCATGTACAGCTTTTTTTGGTGCAGCTGTATAGCGGTCAGTAACCGGTGTGCCAACCATCAATTCTTCTTCGAGTACACGCACTCTTTTTTTTAGGTTACTCGTTTCCTGGTGGAGACTGACGGAAACTTTCTCCAATTCATCTTCAAATGCTCGTGAATTATTGCCGACAAAAAATGAAGCAATAAGAGCCACTATGCCAATGATGAGCAAAATAAGGGCAATATCCATTTCAATACCTCCAAAATAACCAGAGTTTCCTTCATAATACCATAGGCCTTGTACGAATGATATTTGAATCTTTCTGCTGTACAATGATCAAATTTATGGTATAATTTATAAGTCGTATAAATCATGCTCATATTTTTAATTATATCTATCGCTAATGAGTGGGAGGGACAGTAATGCGCGTAAATATTACACTCGCTTGCACGGAATGTGGAGAGCGCAATTATATTTCAAAGAAAAACAAGCGTAACAATCCGGAACGCATTGAAATGAAAAAATATTGCTCACGTGAACAAAAACAAACTTTGCACCGTGAAACGAAATAATCTTTGAAACCAAAACCTGCTTCGGTTTTGGTTTTTTCTTACGGGAGGTAGGGTAATTGGATAAAAAGCATCTTCGTAAACAGATCTTGCAGCAATTACATCAATTAAGTCCATCTGATCACGAACAGCGATCCACTCTGATACAGGAAAGAGTTCTTGCTTCGGATGAATTTAAGCATGCACAGACAATCGGGATCACGCTTTCCAGGTTTCCAGAAGTGGCTACGCATCGTTTGATTCAAATTGCTTGGCAGGCAGGAAAACGAATTGCTGTCCCTAAATGCACTGCTTCTTCTAGAGAAATGGATTTTCGTCTGATTGAATCATTCAATCAGACAGAAACTGTCTACATGGATTTAAGGGAACCTATCATTGAACAGACTGAATCCGTTGAACCCGAGGAGATCGACTTGCAGATTGTACCCGGAGTTGTCTATTCTCCCGAAGGATACCGTATCGGTTTTGGCGGAGGATATTATGACCGCTACCTGCTTCGTTATCCGTTTGAAACAATATCTTTGGTATTTGAACGTCAAATAATGGATAATATAGACAGGGAACCGCATGATATTCCCGTCTCATATTTATTTACAGATGAGCGTATCATAGACTGTCAGAAAGCGCGTGAAACGGATGAATGAGTTTTATGATGTACTCCAGCTGCTTAAAAGGTTCGGAATTATTATATATACAGGCAATAAGAAACAGGACAGCATTCTGATGGAATCAGAAGTGAAGGAGCTGTACGATTATCAATTCATTGATCAGCAAACGTACTTACAAGCCTTGCTGGTTCTGCGAAAAGAGATCGTATAAGATCATACAAACAGACAAACGATAGGATGTTCGAACCATTCCTGCTCGTTTCTGAAACTTTTCTTTCAATCAACCGTCTATCTGTTAGGCAAAGATAAATCATACTACTACTTTTGACTAGAAATGAAAGGAAGAGATGGAATGAAGAAAATAGATTGGCCCAAGCATTCCGTACTCATTATCGCATTGATCGCCACTTGGCTGACAACATATATCGGCTACTTAACCAGCTTCAATATGAAAATCGATAATGCTATGCAGCAATTTATCCTATTTATCAATCCGCTGACATTCCTGGCGTTTGTATATGGGATCGCATTGTTTATTAAAAAGACGAAGACCCGTAACCGATATATTGTAACAATCAGCATACTTACATCCATCGTGATGTTCAGCAACGCGGTATTCTATCGCTTCTTTACGGATTTCATCACACTTCCGTTACTGTTCCAGACAAGTAACTTTGCAGATTTAAGTTCTTCTATTACAGAGAACATGCATTTTCTTGATGTGTTTTTCTTTACTGATGTTATTATCATACTGCTTGCGATTCGCTTTATTCCTCAGGAGCCTCTTCAAGCTACAGGAAGAAAAATGGGTCGCAAAGTTTACTTTGCAGCAGCAGCCACCTTGCTGATGTTCAACTTAGCCATGGCGGAAGCACAGCGCCCGCAATTGTTGACACGCAGTTTTGACCGCGAGCTATTAGTGAAAAACATCGGGGCATATAACTATCATTTATATGATCTATTCGTTCAGTCCAAGTCACACGCTCAGCGTACATTTGCAGATGGAACTGAACTGACTGAAATAGAGAACTATGTGAAGGCTAACCGTACACAGCCCGATCCTAAAATGTTCGGTACAGCTGAAGGCCGCAACGTCATTATCGTTTCATTGGAATCCTTACAGAACTTTGTCATCAATAATGAGATGGACGGTCATGAGATCACGCCATTCCTTAATGAACTGACAAATGATAAGGATACGTTCTATTTTGATAACTTTTATCATCAGACAGGCTTAGGCAAAACTTCAGATTCTGAGTTTATCGTAGAGAATTCACTGTATGGCCGTAACGGCAGCGCAGTATTCTTCACACATAGCGGCAACACGTATGATTCATTATCAGAAAGCCTAAACAACAATGGTTACTTCACAAGTGTCATGCATGCCAACAGTAAAAGCTTCTGGAACCGCGACATTATGTACAAAGCACTTGACGTCCAAAAGTTCTATGACGTAGACAGCTATACAATTGGCGAAGGCGAGGCAGTTAACTGGGGAATGAAGGATATTCCATTCTTGGAACAGTCGGTAGAACTGATGAAGGATATGCCAAAACCGTTTGGAACTCGAATGATCACCTTGACTAATCACCATCCATTTGATTTGGATGAAGAAGATATGATGATTCCTGCGTATACTTCTAATTCCAATACATTGAATAAGTATTTCCAGACAGTTCGTTATATGGATGAAGCCATAAAAATCTTCTTTGATGATTTGAAGAAAAATGATTTATATGATAACTCTATTATCGTAATGTACGGTGATCATTACGGTATTTCGGAAAATCATAACAAAGCGATGGGCATGTACATGGATAAAGAAATCACACCGTTTGATAATGCCGAACTGCAAAAAGTTCCATTGTTCATCCATATCCCGGGTTCAGGCAAAGGGAAGCAAATGGATGAGCTGGCAGGACAAATCGACTTGCGTCCGACCATTCTTCACTTATTGGGGATTGACACAAAAGCGGATATGCAATTTGGTTCTGACATCTTCTCGCCAGACCATGAACCATTTGTCATTTTCCGTGACGGCCGACTGGTGACAGATAAGAATATTTATGCACAGGAAGTCTGCTATGATATCGAAACGGGAGAGCCGACTGATGAAGCGCAGTGTGAACCGTACGTGGAACGCGCAACGACTGAATTGAATTATTCAGATACGATCATTAATGGCGATTTGCTTCGTTTCAAAGAACGGGAAGATGGCAGTCCGGAGATAAAAGAAAGCAAATAAGTGGAGAGAGCTGTGCGGCCGACATGCCGTGCAGTTCTTTTTATTTATATTGTACAGAAATCTGGAAAAGGGGAAATGCTTTGAAGCGGACCATTTTGATGATCTCACTGTCCCTATTCTTAGTGGGCTGTGAGCAAACGGAAACAGAAAGACACGTAGAGCCGGACAATCCTGGAATTGTCAAAGAAGTGTTTACTCCGAAAATACTGCCGCGTGCAGAAGGAGAGATTCGGTTCGTGGCAGGATGGTGGGATGAAGAGCAGATTCTTTATATAGATCATCAAGAAGGATTAGACCGGCTGCGTTCATTTAATATAGCTACAGGCAGCGTACATACGATGTTTACGGATCAGGCTGCTATTTCAGAAGTACTGATTCATCCATCGAAAGAACAAGTATTAATAAAAACGGCAAATCATGCAACAGAGGCGAATATAGCGATACTCGATAAAGACATGACAATTCTGGATGAAGTAACTGTTGAATCATCTGAACTTGAACTTCAGTGGAATGCGGTTGATTCAAACCAGCTGCTGATCTCTGCATTTCAAGAAGACTGGAGCTTTCAGGTTATGCATTACGATATTAATGAGCGAAAGATACAGCCAATAGAAGTTGACAATCCATTTCCTAAATGGCTTGGAAAAGACCAGATCGTCTATTTGGATGATAGTGAATTAATTAAAGAGACGTTTGAAAAGAAAGAAAAAGAAGTCTTGGCTGCTGATACGGTGGAACTCCACAATTCAGCTGGTCAATTGCTGGTAGAATCGGCAGGCGAAGACCACAAAGAATATGCGGTGTTAGACAGCGACGGGGAAGAGAAGTATAGCTGGCAAGCGGAAACTTCTTCAGAAACGATTGAAGATGTCGAATTTATTGATGAAGATAATATTATTATGTCAACTAGAGAAGAAATATCTGATGATGATCAATCTGCGCTCTTCATTCACAGGCAAGAGGGACAAGAAGTAAAGCGATATGAAACCGCTGTTGAAGGCGGCATGATCGATTGTTCGCCGGACGGCAACTCCTGCCTGGTGGGGTACAGTTTAGATACCATATTACAGCTGGATACAGGCGAGACAATGAAATGGACGGAATAAAAAATAAGGACGGCCTCAGTAAAGAGGTGTCCTTATTTTTTGGAACTTATTATTTGTGTAGCTGTGGCGGGTATCCTGCATATATAACAGTAGCAATCGTAAATCCTCCGATAACTACAACAGTTACCACATTGAAAACTATACTTAAAAGATTCCGCTCTTTAAAAGCTTGGACCGTTCCAAAGACTGCTAAGATTGCAATCAATCCAAAAATGATGACCAATAAATTCATTGAGTAGACACTCCTTTCAACATTGAAAAAATGAATGCCGTATAGCGATATTCCTCCTCTATTGTACTGTTAATGAAACGTTTTGTCGAGATTAAATAGTGACGATTGTTTGAAATATGTATTGGCATTCATTAATATTAGAAAAAGAGGTGAGTTAATTGAAAATACATATCCATCCGCTTGGCCCAATCCAGACGAATTGTTACGTTGTGGAAGACGAAGACAAGAATTGTTTGGTGTTTGATCCGGGAGATGAAAGCGACGCGCTGCTTGCTGAACTGCAGAAGCTTTCATTAAAGCCGGCAGCTATCCTGCTGACACATGCGCATTTCGATCATATCGGCGCTATTGAGGCGATCCGGCAGGCATATGATATTCCGGTGTATCTGCATAGCGCTGAAAAAGACTGGCTAGGAAACGCTGATTTAAACGGCTCCGGTAAATATCCAATGCTGCCGAATGTCGTATGCAGCCCTGCCGACGTATTGCTGAATAACGAAAAAAGTTTGCAGGTCGGGCCTTTCATAATGGGAATTCGCTATACACCCGGTCATTCGCCAGGAAGCATCTCCTATATCTTTGAGGACGAGGGATTTGCGATTGTAGGGGATACGCTGTTTAAAGGAAGTGTAGGACGTACCGACCTGCCAGGAGGCAATACGGAAACGCTTTTAGCTTCCATCCATAACGAACTGCTGTCACTTGACGAAGAACTGGTGATTTACCCGGGCCATGGGCCTGCGACGACACCGGGGATTGAACAAGATCAAAATCCGTTCCTGCATGGTTTCTAAAAGAATTTGTACAAAACAAAAAACAGCTCTCTGTGAAGAGGCTGTTTTTTGTATGTACGGATTAGTGTCCTGCACCTTGTACATGAATAAATATGGAATAGTAACTGAAACCAACCATGAACATCATTAAGTATGCTCCGAATAAGTACATGTACATACGCTCTGAAAGTTTCAAGTATCCAAGCAGTACGAAGAAGATAGTGCTTGCGACCAACAGTAAAGAAGCAGGAATCATGTTTCCAACATAGAACATGACCGCAAAAATACCTGTCCAGAATCCGCAAAGTTTGAACATATTATCCATCTACGCGTCCCTCCTTCACAACAATACAATAAGCTCTTATCCATTATAATAGAACGCCGGCCTAAAAGTAAACTCCAATCAATTTCACATTGTGACAAAAAAGTGTACTTGTGCAAGCGGCTTGCCAAAATGCTCATCATAAACGTCAATTAAATCTGCGAATGATCAGCTGCCCTTAGTATACCAGAACTTGGGGCGAAAATAATATGAAAATTCATTTTTGATCCGAAAATACGCTTTGAAAATTATTAATGGCGCCTAAATTCTATTGAAAAATGAATAGTCTCAAATGAATACAACTTTTCAACAATTTCAATCCGTTATATACTCCTGCTTAAGATGAAAAGTGGTCTTTCATCAGACGAAGAAAGGGGAGAATTATGGAACTCACAGCGAACCCGATTGAAAAAACCTGTTTTCAGCTGCTGGAGAAAGCAATCCAGTCTGAAGCGACCGACCTGCATTTTGTCCCGACGTCTGATGGCTATAATGTAGCGATCCGTAAACATGCCGTCTTCTCAAAAATTGGCCAATTTCCTCAAACATTGGGCAGCCGTTTAATTTCCTTCTATAAATTCCTGTCTTCACTGGATATCAGTGAACAGCGGCGTCCTCAAAGCGGTTCTTTTCACCGGTCCTTCTCCGATCAAAATTTTTCATTCCGTGTCTCTACGATACCTTCCATTCAATTACGCGAAAGTGTGGCAATCCGGATTCAAAAACATGACAAAATCGTTCCGCTGTCAGAATTATGCATGAAACCAGAGTGGACCAGACAGTTATCTGAGGCTGCTGCATTCAAACAAGGTCTGTTTTTAGTGACAGGACCGACCGGATCGGGCAAGACGACAACTTTATATTCGCTGACTGCTCACTGCGTGAACCGGTTGGAGAGGCATGTCATCTCATTAGAAGACCCTGTTGAGAATAATCACAGCCATCTGCTGCAGATCCAGGTAAATGAACGATCCGGAATTACTTATTCTGCAGGATTGAAAGCCATTTTGCGCCATTCGCCTGATGTGATTATGATTGGCGAAATACGCGATGCAGAAACAGCGAAAATAGCGGTAGAAGCCGCGCTGACAGGCCATCTTGTGCTAAGTACAGTTCATGCGAAAGATCCCGTTGGCTGCCTGTATCGACTTCTGGATTTAGGAATTCATCTGGAAGAGCTTCGGCAAACGGTCATTGCCATTTCAGCGCAGCGTTTAGTGACGAATTCGACAGGGGATACAGTGGCGGTGTTTGAAATTTTACAAGACCTTCAAATTGAGGAAGCAGCTGAAGCCATAACAAAGGGGCAGCGTTTTTCATTGCCTGTTGAGCAAAAAATTGAAACGCAGTCGGCGCTCTATGAAAAGGCACTCCATGCAGCAGATTAAATTTGCCAGGAAACAGAAGTTGGAGAAACCTGCCGAGTTTTTACAGCGGCTTTCCATTTTGCTTCAGGAAGGATATACATTTCATGAAGGATTGATTCTCATTTTGCCTTATCATACGAAGGATTATGAAGAGAAGCTGATACAAGTGGAGAACGAATTAAAAATGGGCTATGGCGTCTCCTACATATTGAAGAGTTTAGGATTCAGCAACAGTATGATGCTGCCGATAGTCATTGCGGAAGTGGACGGTAATTTAATTCGGGCTTTACATGAAGTGTCGGCACGGGTCAGCCGTTCGCACGAGAAAAAGCAGCAGCTCAAAAAATTAATGGCATACCCGGCAGTTTTGTTTACCTTCTTATTACTATTATTAGTAGCATTTCGCCAGTTTTTCCTGCCGAATTTCGAGGCATTGACCATCCTGCGCTCTAATGAACAGTCAGGAATCGTTCAATACTTGCCTAAACTGGTCTCTTCTATTCCGGATTTACTGCTCATTGTGCTGATCATATCCACTGTTGCCATAATTACGCTGAATCTGTGGATGAAGAAAATGACCGCTGCAGAAAAATTAAAAAGACTGCTGAAAGTACCAGTCGCCGGACTATTTTACAGTGAGATGAAAACCAAAGATTTAGCAAGTGAACTTGGCAGTTTATTGCAGTCCGGACTCTCATTGCAAAGTGCGCTGAATGTTTTACATGAACAAGAGGAAGATTTGATCCTTGCTGAAATCACCAGGCAATTGAGTACGCATGTCATCTACGGAGAACCTTTACATGAGGCAATCCGCCTGACAGACGGTTTATCCGGACGCTTGGCTGATTTTGCGAAACACGGAGCGGACAGCGGTTATTTACCGAAAGAACTGCTGATCTACAGTGAACATACGAACGATCTGTTGGAAGAGAGATTGAACAGATGGCTTGCAATCCTGCAGCCCGCTTTATTCGGCATTTTGGCGGTATGTATTTTATTGGCTTATTTAGCGATTTTACTGCCGGTGTACCGCATGATCGATACCATATAAAGGAGGAAAAGAATTGATCAGGAAATTTCTTGGAAATGAACGAGCGTTTACTTTAATCGAAATGATGATTGTACTTCTCATTATCACCGTCTTAGTTTTAATCGCGATTCCGAATGTAACGAAGCATTCCAAATCGATTGATGAAAAAGGCTGTGCTGCCTATATTAAAATGGTAGAAGGCCAGGTGCAGGCTTACAAGATGGATAAAAAGTCTATACCGAGCCTCAGTAGTTTAGAAACAGAAGGTTATTTGCCGGAAACTCCTACATGTCCAGACGGCACAGCGATAACAATAGATGCCGATGGAAAGGTCGGATCCTAAAAATAGATGAAATTCTTTAAACGGCAGAATGGCTTTACATTTGTTGAACTGCTGCTGGTCTTGTCAATTCTCGTAGTGCTCACTGCAGTGATTTTACCTTATAGTGAAAAAAAACTAGGGCAAATAACAGAAGAGGATGCTCTGAAAGCTTTCATGGCGGCTGTCCACGAAGTACAGCTCTACGCAATTACACATGAGGAAGATGTTCGGCTGTATTTCTCAAATGGCAGGACTAGATATTCCGCTTATAACCGTCAATCAGTGCTGATCGTGTCTGGGCAATTTCCAGAAGGTATGGCAAGGGCAGAAAATACCGATTTGAAAGAATTGTACTTTCAACCATCTGGCATGATGAATCCAACGGGTGAAATGACGATTCGGACAAAATATTCAGGGCCTATAAAAATTACATTCCAATTTGAAAGAGGAAGGATGCTGATCAATGGATGAAAAAGGTCACTCTTGGCCCGAAGCCATGCTGTCTTTGGTTATCATCATGGTGATTTTCAGTTCTCTGCTTCCGATGGCAAGCCACTTGACTTTAGCGATTCAGATGAAAAAACATACGATGATTGCTGCGGAAACAAGCTTCCAGGCCGCAATCCATTACCGGACGGGCGGCCAGGAGGCGGGAGTTCGAACACATGAAGGGCGTGATTACCGATGGACCGTCATGTTGAATGAGATTTGTGTCGAATATGATGAACAGCACGGTCAGCAAAGTAAATGTGTGGCTTATGAATAACGGGAATGAAAAAGGATTTTCCCTGCTGGAAAGCCTGATACAGCTTCTTATTTTTTCAATCCTCGTTCAGCTGGCAGTGCTATTCTTTTATTGGAAGGCACCGGTCCAATCAAGTTACCAGGAAGACTTTTTGGGCGAATGGGAACTTTTTTCTTTAGAACTGCAGCAATTACTACAAGAAGTTGAGTATGTAATGGAACCGACAGACCGGTCGATTTCATTTAAATCGGAAAAAGGCCTGGTGACCATCCAGGTCTATCAACAGCTGATCCGGAAAGTAGTCACCGGCAAAGGCCATGTACCGTTGCTGACGCGAGTGAAATCCTGTACTTTTTCAGTAGACGGCAACCTTTTACATGTCGCGGTGGAGAGAGTGGACGGAATGAAAAAAGAAAGGACGTTTGCGATTGGATTATATTCAGAATGAACAAGGAGGGATGTTTGTTTTCGCCATAATTCTATTATTTTTCGTAAGCCTCTTTCTTTTTTCCCTCGTTTCATGGCATGATAGTCTCTATAGCATATACGACTCGCTCGAGATCTATTATGAACGGGAAGCAGTCAAATTAATGAAACGGGATGAATAAACATGAAAAGGATTTACTTGGTAGGATTTATGGGATGCGGGAAAAGTGCGATCGGCAAGCGGCTTCATTCACTGACAGACATTCCCTTTTACGATATGGACCATGAAATTTCGGATGAGATGGAGCTGACAATTCCGGAAATCTTCGATCAATACGGCGAACCTTTCTTCCGCAAGCTGGAAACGGAATTTTTAGCGTCTTTTCCTGAAGAATTTTGTATCGTCGCAACGGGCGGCGGTGTGGCGGTGAAGGAAGAAAATATCCGTTTAATGCGCGAAACAGGCATGGTTTTTTTCCTGAATGCTTCGTTTCGTGATATTTGGCGGAGAATTTCTACGGATGTTAACCGCCCGATCGTTCAGCAGTCTTCAAGAATGGAACTGGAATTGCTTTATAATACACGCAAGCCAAAGTATTTGCAGGCCAGTCATTTTACTGTCGAAACAACAGGAAAGTCTCTCACTGAAATTGCAGAGTATATTATCTTCCAGATTGAAAGATATCAATAATTGTCAAATGATAAGGCGAATGATTACAGCTCTGTACTGTTTATCATTCGTCTTATGCGCTTTATTAGAAATGGATTGCGCTTACTTCTTAATAATGTTAAGATATCAGTGAAGTGTAAGATTTAATTTAATAATGCGAATGATTGCATGGGGAGAGCGCGCATTAGGCGCCGCCGAAGGAGCAAGTAACGAAATGTTATGAATCTCTCAGGTAAAAAAACGCATGCAGGACGCATCTCTGGACTTAGCCGGATAGATCGGCTGCCATTCAGGCAAAAGGACAGGGGTTCTCTTATTTATAGGAGACCCCTGTCCTTTTTTGATTGAATACATACTGTCCGGCTTATTAAACGGTACAGACCATGAAGGAGGAAGCAATTTGACAAATCAACTATTGCGCACGCCCTTATTTGACAGTTACAAAGAGTACGGAGGGAAAACGATCGATTTCGGCGGATGGGAACTGCCGGTTCAATTTTCCAGCATCAAGGCAGAACACGAAGCCGTCCGGACTAAAGCGGGATTATTTGATGTATCGCATATGGGCGAAGTTTTGGTCAGCGGCAGCGGGGCGCTGGACTATTTACAGAAACTTGTGACAAATGATGTTTCGAAACTGCAAATCGGCCAAGCTCAGTATACGGTTATGTGTAATGAGCAGGGCGGGACAATTGATGACTTCTTAATTTATAAGTTGGAAGATGAGCGCTATTTGTTGGTTGTCAATGCATCCAATATTGACAAAGACGTTGCGTGGATGGAGAAACAGAAAACGGCGGATGTCGTGATCGATAATCAATCTTCAAATTATGCGCTGCTGGCACTTCAGGGTCCTCTGGCGGAGAATATACTGCAGAAATTAACAGCTGAACCGCTTGATGAAATTAAATTTTTCCGATTTAAAGAGCATGTTCAGCTAAGCGGTGAGGATGTACTTATTTCACGCACTGGCTATACAGGAGAAAATGGCTTTGAGATTTATGGAACACCAGAAGCGATACAATCACTTTGGCCGAAGATTTTACAGGCGGGTGAAGCGGAAGGAGTCGTTCCGGCTGGACTTGGCGCACGTGACACGCTGCGTTTTGAAGCAGGTTTGCCATTATATGGACAGGAACTGACAGCGGATATCTCTCCGCTGGAAGCGGGACTTAGTTTCGTCGTAAAATTGAATAAAGAAGCAGACTTCATTGGAAAAGATGTATTGAAGAAGCAAAAAGAGCAGGGTGTGGAAAGAAAACTGGTTGGTCTCGAAATGATTGATAAAGGGATACCGCGTACTGGTTATAAAGTATATTCAGGTGATCAGGAGATTGGTGAAGTAACAACAGGTACGCAATCGCCGACGCTGAAAAAAAATATTGGTTTTGCACTCCTTGCCTCTGATTTCACTGAACTGGGAACAGAAGTAGAAGTGGAAGTGCGTAAAAAGTTTTTGAAGGCAAAAGTAACGGCAGCACCTTTCTATAAAAGATCATAAGCGAAAAGGGGTCAAAATATGTTGAAGCATCGTTATCTTCCTATGACGGAGCAAGATCAGAAAGAAATGTTGGAAACGATCGGAATTTCTTCCGTTGATGAATTGTTTGCAGATATTCCTGAAAAGGTTCGTTTTACAGGTGAGTATAAGATTAAACAGGCAAAATCCGAAACATCTTTATTGAAAGAACTCGGCCGGCTGGCGGCAAAGAATGTCAACGCGCAGGATTATGCTTCATTCCTTGGGGCAGGCGTTTATGATCACTACAAGCCGATCATCGTTGATCATGTCATTTCGCGGTCTGAATTCTACACAGCGTATACACCGTATCAGCCAGAAATTTCTCAAGGAGAATTGCAGGCTATTTTCGAATTTCAGACGATGATCTGTGAACTGACAGGAATGGATTTGGCGAATTCCTCCATGTACGATGGTGGAACTGCATTGGCGGAAGCAGGAACGCTCGCTGCCGGCCATACAAAACGCAAGAAGTTGCTGGTGTCTTCAACAGTTCATTCGGAATCACAAGCAGTAGTGAAATCCTATGCAAGCGGACAGTCCATTGAAGTGGTAACGATTCCGCACGCAGACGGCGTAACGGATATTGAAGAGCTTAAGAGGTTAATCGATGATCAGACAGCTGCAGTACTTGTTCAATACCCAAACTTTTACGGTCAGGTGGAAGATCTGCAGACGATGAGTGATATTGCTCATGAAAACGGTGCACTTTTTGTTGTGTCGGCAAATCCGCTGTCACTCGGACTTCTGACGCCTCCGGGTGCGCTTGGTGCGGATATTACAGTAGGGGACGCACAGCCGTTTGGTATCGCCGAAGCTTTCGGAGGTCCTCACTGCGGTTATTTCGCAGTAACAAAGAAACTGATGCGCAAAGTTCCGGGCAGATTAGTCGGTGAAACGACAGATGATCAAGGACGCAGAGGCTATGTGCTGACATTGCAGGCCCGTGAACAGCATATCCGCCGTGATAAAGCGACATCCAATATTTGTTCCAATCAAGCCTTGAATGCGCTGGCTGCTTCTGTTGCCATGACAGCACTCGGCAAAGAAGGCATTAAGGAAATTGCTTATCAAAATATCGCCAAAACGGCTTATGCCCGTTCCGCATTTGAGAAGGCTGGTTTTGAAGTGAAGTTCAGCCCTTCTCATTTCAATGAAATTGTCGTAGACTGCAAAGCGCCTGTTAAAGAAGTGAATGAACGTTTGCTGAAGCAGGGCATCATTGGCGGCTATGATCTCAGTCTGGTGGATGGAAATCTGGCGCATCATGCGCTGGTGGCGGTAACGGAACAGCGTACGAAAGAAGAAATCGATGCATACGTGCAGGAACTGGAGGCTATTCATGCATAACGAAAATCAATCCCTCATATTTGAAATCTCAAAAGCCGGTCGTGTCGGTTACAGTCTTCCTGAACTGGATGTTCCTGAAGTAGATGTTGCTTCTATCTTGCCGCAAGGTTTGATCCGTACAGAAGATGCAGAACTGCCGGAAGTGGCGGAACTCGATATTATGCGTCATTACACAGCACTGTCCAACCGCAATCACGGTGTAGATACAGGGTTTTATCCGCTTGGTTCATGCACGATGAAGTACAATCCGAAAATAAATGAAGCAGTCGCCCGTTTCCCGGGATTTGCCCGTGTCCATCCGCTGCAGGATGAGTCGACAGTGCAAGGTGCATTGGAAGTGGCTTATGATCTGCAAGAGCATCTGGCTGAAATTACCGGCATGCCTGCGGTGACACTGCAGCCAGCTGCCGGAGCACACGGTGAGTGGACGGCCCTGATGATGATCCGTGCATTCCATGAGGCGAACGGTGATACGGAGCGTACGAAAGTGCTCGTTCCGGACTCTGCGCACGGAACAAACCCTGCTTCAGCAACAGTGGCCGGTTTTGATACAATCACAGTAAAATCAAATGATAACGGGTTAGTGGACTTGGAAGATTTAAAATCGAAAGTAGGCACGGACACAGCTGCTTTGATGCTGACGAATCCGAATACGCTTGGGCTGTTTGAAGAAGATATTCTTGAAATGGCTGCGATTGTGCACGGTGTTGGCGGTAAATTGTATTATGACGGGGCAAACCTGAATGCCGTCATGTCAAAAGCACGTCCTGGAGATATGGGCTTTGATGCCGTTCACTTGAACTTGCATAAGACGTTTACGGGACCGCACGGTGGCGGAGGTCCAGGTTCAGGTCCGGTCGGTGTAACGGAAGAACTGGCAGCATTTATGCCAAAGCCGGTTATCACGAAAAAAGAAGACCGTTTTGTTCTGGAGTACGACGTGCCACAATCAATTGGCCGCGTGAAGCCGTATTACGGCAACTTCGGTATTTATCTGCGTGCTTACACGTATATACGTACGATGGGTCCGGACGGCCTGAAAGCCGTAACGGAATACGCTGTGCTGAATGCCAACTATATGATGCGCCGTCTCGAGCCGTATTTTGATCTGCCGTATACGCAGCATTGCAAGCACGAGTTTGTATTGTCAGGCCGGCGCCAGAAGAAACTGGGAGTCCGTACGCTTGATATGGCAAAACGTCTGCTTGATTTCGGCTACCATCCGCCAACGATCTACTTCCCGCTGAACGTAGAAGAAGGAATGATGATCGAGCCTACGGAAACCGAATCAAAGGAAACTTTGGATGCTTTCATTGAAGCGATGATTCAGATCGCCAAAGAGGTAGAAGAAAATCCGGAAATCGTTCAGGAAGCACCGCACACAACTGTGATCGGACGTCTGGATGAAACGAAAGCAGCACGTAAACCGGTTCTGCGTTATACAAGAGAAGCATAATAAACGGCAAAAGGAGAGACGATACTCATCGACTCTCCTTTTCTGCGTTCAATTAAATCCGATGGAAGAATCGGTGTCCCAGTCATTGCGTGTCGCCTGGCGGTGCTGTTTCTGCAATTCTTTAATGCGCTCAGCGAACGAAATGGTTCCTTCATAGTGATAGGTAAGCGCAATCGACATATACAACTCATTTAATTGAGAGATGGACAGTTCTTTGGTCTGCTCGGCTATTGCGTCAATATGGCTTTCATCAAGTAAGTTCTTACGGTCGAGTCTTTGTATATATTCTTTCCGCACGTTTTTTGTGGGCGAGGTGATTTCATACGTGCTGTCAAACCGACCAGCACGGTTTATTAAGGCAGGGTCTATACGTTCGGGATAATTCGTCGTGCCGATGATAAAGAGGCCGTCGCGGACGTGTACGCCGTCCAATGTGTTCAAAAATGTACTGCGCATATGTTCGGGCATGGAATCCATGTCCTCGATGACAAGAATGGCGGGTGCCAGACGTTCAACGGTCGAGAAAACCTCCTGTACAGAATGACTGCCTGTGAATTCAGTGATCTGCCAATAGACAACCGGTGCATCGGTCGTTCCGGTAATTGAACGAACGAGAGTAGTTTTGCCGTTGCCGGGAGATCCGTAGAGCAGGATACCCCGTTTATACGGCAGGCCATACTCCTTGAAGAAGCGTCCGTCGTCAGTGAAAAACTCATCGATGGATCGGAACAGCTCATTTTTCAGCTTTTCATCAAGCAGCACATCCTTGCGCTCAATTTGTTCGCCTGCGCCGTAAGTTTTCTTTCCAATGCCTTCTTCCGTATCGACTAAATACGTTATGGCGGCCTTCATGGATTCTCTTTGAATGGTGTTCAATTTATGAATAAAGTGTTCGACGTGTTCGGCAGAAGGAGCGAAAAGCATTTGTTCTGACCAAGTCTCTCCAGTCGTTACATAATACGTAATTTTAGCTGCAGCTATCTGATAACCGGGAAAGAAAAGCAGCTGATTGTCGATCGTTTCGGATTTTTCAATGGAAAATCCTGTTGCCGAGGAATCCGGTATGACTTTTTCACTTGGCAATGTTTCATAGATATGTGCAAGCGATTCATAGTCAATCCTCTTTTGATGAATCAGTTCCGGCAGCATCGAGTCGGTATAAGTTAGGAATTCTTCAGCATTGATAATCTTCCAGTCAGCAGGCGAACGCTCCTGAAGTTTGTTTAAAATCGCCTGAATGACTTCAGCGTAAGGCTGCAGATGAGGCAATTTTACGTATTGCTCCGGCAGACTTGGAATTAGAAAATTGGACTTCAATGGTTGTTCATTCTCCTTTATAAATAATAAATCCCCCTGAACAGGAGGATTCAATATTGTTATTTTGTTTTAATTTTTCCTGACCACTGCTTGAATCCGCCCTGCAATTGATAAATTTCCGTACAGCCTTTTTTCTTCAGGAATAAAGCTGCCCGGCCTGTACGGCTGTTATTTTGGTCGTAAAGATAGATCTGCTTGTCGGGGCGAATTTCTTTATAACGCTGTGAAAACTGTGTAAATGGGATATTGCGGGCACCTAAAATATGTCCGGCATCAAAATCTTTTGGCTCCCGGACATCGATCAGCTGCGCTTTACGGTATCCTTGGATAAATTGTTCCTGCGTTAATGTGGTGAGTGCCTTTCGTACGCGAAGATATGTAATAACGAAATACAGGATGACTGCGAGCAACACTGCGCCCAAAATAAAGTAATTCAAAAAACTTCCCCCTTTTATCAATATCTCTATTATAAAGATTATCTAGCATCAGTTCAATCGGAATGTTAAAATGTAATGCGTTATTGTTTTTTTCGTTCACGATTTCATATAGCATAAATGAAATATGACACATTAAGGAGAATGAATATGACAAAAGCGGTTTGGCACTACGTAGATTCAGGGAAATGTACCCCGTCTTTCAATATGGCGCTTGACGAGGCGCTTCTTGATTTACATAGCCGCGGTGAAATCGGCCCGGTTCTGCGTTTTTATGAATGGTCACCTCCTACCTTATCGATCGGATATTTTCAGCGCATCGAAAAAGATATCGATATGGAGAAAGTTAAAGAGCTCGGTCTGGGCTTTGTCCGAAGACCGACTGGCGGCAGAGGTGTTCTGCATGAACATGAATTGACTTACAGTGTCATTGTCAGCGAGCAGTATCCCGATATGCCTGATTCTGTCACAGAAGCATACCGTGTAATTTCAGGCGGCTTATTGCAGGGATTCCGCAATTTAGGCTTGCAGGCAGAGTTCTCGATACCGGATGAAGAAGTGACAGATCAGCTGAGACGTCCGAAAAGCGGAGTCTGTTTTGATGCGCCGAGCTGGTATGAATTGGTCGTAGAAGGCAAGAAAGTTGCAGGCAGTGCGCAGACACGTCAAAAAGGTGTTATTTTACAGCATGGCGCGATATTAATGAGTTTAGACGTGGATAAACTGACTTCGATCTTTACTTATTCATCTCCGGAACTGAAAGAACGTGTACGCAGAACGCTGCCGGACCGTGCGATTGCGATCGATCGCCTGACAGACCGGGAAATTACGGTCGATGAATGCAAGACCGCATTTTCGCAAGGCTTCGAGAGTGCTCTTGATATTTCATTGGAACCTCTCGAATTAACGGTGGAACAGATGAATCTGGTGCGCAGAATTGAAAAAGAAAAATATGCGAATGATGACTGGAATTTCAAAAAGTAATGTTAGCTCTTTTGTGCTATTTTTTTAACTGAAATGTTGCTGCATCAACTTTTTGAAATTTCAAGAGAAAAATAGCTCATTGACAAAAGTTCTATATGTAGTAGATTTATTTATAACGAGAACACAATATATGGTGTTCTGAAGGATACAAGGAGGATGTTATATGGTAACGATCTCTAAACAGGGTGAACCATTTTTGAACAAACAGCAGTTGAATGAGGACATATCAAAGTTTCCGCAAGTACATCCGACTACAGATGATATGAAGCTGACACACAGCGGGGTATCACGTCTGGTGATGATCGACCGTTATTCATTTAAGGATACGGAAAAGAAAACGCTGAAAGAAGGAGATTTCGTCGTACTGACTGTGCGCGAAGATCCTAAATTTCCGGCACGCGGTTTAGGTTATATTGTGAAATTGGACAAGGCTGAAGGGAAAGCAGACATCTGGATCGAAGAAGAGTTCAGATCTTCTATTGATGATGCAGAAGAGCAGCAGCGCGGCACAATTACACGGCCATTGGATGTATTGGAAAAGCCGCTCGAAGTGTTTTATGAACAGATTGCGATGCGTAACGCGACAGGGCTTGCTTCTGTAGAGAAAACGGAAGATCAAAGAACTCGGTCATACGACATGTTCTATGACCAGCTTCGATCTCTGAATTTCATTCCGGCGGGACGAGTTCTGTACGGAGCAGGTTCGGATACGGACGTAACTTTCTTCAACTGCTACGTCATGCCGTTTGTGCCTGATTCCCGTGAAGGAATTTCCGATCACCGCAAGCAAGTGATGGAGATCATGAGCCGCGGCGGCGGTGTTGGCACAAATGGTTCCACATTGCGTCCGCGCAACACACTCGCACGCGGAGTAAACGGCAAATCATCCGGTTCAGTTTCCTGGCTGGATGATATTGCGAAATTAACACATCTTGTGGAACAGGGCGGGTCAAGACGTGGTAAAAAGAAGTGCCTCGTCTATAAACTAACCTCGTGAATTGCTGGAAACTCTTTTATGACTTGTTGGCTACAACGTGACCGGAAACGGTGAACGTGAATGCTTGAAAACAACAAGTGGTTAAAGACAATCAGCAGCCAAGCCTCTAAGACAATTGTTATGAGGAAGGTTCAACGACCATCGAAAGCATGCAGAAGCAGAAGCGAGTAGAGTAGGGTTCAAGCGAACTCGAAGTGCGAGGACACCATGAAGGTGTAAGATATGGTCTGAACTCTATGGCGACATAGAGAGTTGATCAAGCGAATCAACGCAACGAAATGGCTCAAATGATTATGTTGTCCAACTGGCACCCCGACATCTGCGAATTCATCATTTCCAAGATGCAGAATCCGCGAATTTTGCGGTATTTGATCGAAAACACAGAAGAAGAGTTAATTAAGAAACTTGCGAATGAAAAATTGAATTTCAAGCCACTGACAGCGCAAGAAGAAGCGATGTATCAAGGGATTATGAATTATAAACACATCGCCGGCCAAGGCGGTTTCAATCCTGCCATTATTCGTGATGCAGAGCTGAAGCTTCAGGATGGCGGAACGTACTCCGTTCATAATCCTGAATTCCTGACAGGTGCAAATATTTCAGTGACATTGACGGATGATTTTATGAAAGCTGTAGAAGAAGATGCTGATTATGATCTTCGTTTCCCGGCTGTAGAAAATTATTCACCTAAAGAAATGAAGCATTATAATGAGCAGTGGCATGAAGTTGGCGATGTACGCGAATGGGAGCGTCTTGGTCACGAAGTTCGTGTCTACCGTACTATTAAAGCCCGCGCATTATGGGATCTGATCAATATTTGTGCAACATACTCCGCGGAACCGGGCATTTTCTTTATAGATAATGCGAATGATGAAACGAATGCAAAAGCGTATGGACAGCAAGTTGTAGCAACCAATCCGTGTGGTGGAATTCGCCTCACGTTAAAAATTGCGGGATGAAGCGGGAAAGCTGAGAAACAGTATAATTAAATTAAAAATTAAATTGACGAGGGGTCTATGAAAAAAATATGTAAAGCGTGTGGTGTTACTAAATCTGTTAATGAATTCGAAAAACGAAAAGATAGCAGAGATGGATATAGGCAACAATGTAAGGTATGTAAGAAGAGCCACTCGACTTATTCTAAAGCTAAGTGGGCTGAAAACGATCATATATCTTTTTGGAGAGTTAGATCATACAGTCTTAACAACGCCAAGGGAAGAAGGACTGGAATTGCTGCAGAAGTAATTATCAACTCTAAGCCAATTTCAGGAGTGGAATTAAAGTTACTCTATGATACGGATCCACATTGCCAATATTGCAAAATACCACTAAAACGCGAAAACATTGTATTTGATCATAAGCAACCTCTTTCTAGAGAAGGAAGACATGAAATTAATAATATTTCAATTTCCTGTAGTGATTGTAATAATTTAAAAGGGATTAGAAATATGGAAGAATTTCATGAGTTTCTTCTCGAATATGTAAGTAGATTTTCAAATTAATTATACTTGCCAATCCGAACCGAAGGCCAGAAGTAAAGTTTTGGTCAGGGGCAACGCATACCTGGTGATCCTGTTGATACAACAGACTATAACCCAGGCACGAGACCGCAACACTGTAATAAATGCAGTGAAAATGTATGCTGAACTTACAGAAATTGAACTGTAAGAACTAAGGGATAAAAAGCCTTTAGGATAACAAATTGGAACAACCACTCGCACCATATTCCGTCTGCAATTTAGCAGCGGTCAACCTCGCTGAAATGGCGGATAAAGAAACAAAAACTGTGAACTTCAATAAACTAAAAGAAACAGTAAAAACCGGCGTACGCATGCAGGATAACGTAATCGATGCTACTCCGTATTTCCTGGAAGATAACAAAGTGCAGGCTCTCGGTGAACGCCGTGTAGGACTTGGTGTGATGGGGCTTGCCGATCTGCACATTTATTGTGAAAAAGAATACGGATCTCCTGAAGGCAATCAATTGGTCGATGAAGTATTTGAAGCTATTGCGACAACAGCTTACCGCGAATCAATTGAATTGGCGAAAGAAAAAGGAAGTTTCCCGTTCTTGATTGGTAAGACAGACGAAGAAACAAAAGCATTGCGTCATGCATTTATTAATACTGGTTTCATGAAACGTATGCCTGAAGATATTCGGGAAGCGATACTTGAACACGGTATTAGAAACTCTCATCTACTGACTGTTGCTCCAACGGGATCTACTGGAACAATGGTAGGAGTTTCCACAGGTCTTGAACCTTATTTCTCCTTTACGTATTACCGCAGCGGACGTCTCGGTAAATTTATCGAAGTGAAAGCGGAAATCGTGGAAGAGTATTTGCAGAGCAATCCAGACGCAGATCCGGATAACTTGCCGAAATGGTTTATTTCATCTATGGAGCTCGCACCGGAAGCACATGCTGATGTGCAGTGCATCATCCAGCGCTGGATTGACAGCTCCATCTCTAAAACGGTTAACGCGCCAAGAGGCTATACCGTTAAGCAGGTGGAGAGCGTTTATGAAAGACTGTATAAAGGCGGAGCAAAAGGCGGCACAGTTTACGTAGACGGCAGCCGTGATTCGCAGGTTCTGACTCTGAAAGCGGAAGATAATATTCCGGATACAGAAGAAGCGGTAGAAGTAATGGAACAGCCAAAAGTCGTGCTCGTCAACACGATTCAGGCATTGCGTTCAACAAACGTTACGATCGGTTCTGAAGTAGGCGATACATGTCCGGTCTGCCGACAAGGTACGGTAGAAGAAATCGGCGGATGTAATACATGTACAAACTGCCAGGCGCAATTAAAATGCGGATTATAAAAAGTGCAATTTAAATAACGAAAAGCCGTATGAGAGTGAACGTCACATCTCATACGGCTTTTTACCGTTTATTCAGCTGTAATCATAAAATCCCGGCGTCGGATGACTGCATAGACAGCTCCGGCAGCCAACAAAGCAGCGGCTAAGATAAATGTGATTCGTATGTCCATCATCTCCGCCACCGCCCCGAAGCCAAGTGAGGAAATACCAAATAACAAGGAAATTACAGCGCTTTGCACTGCATAAATTTTAGGGAGTTCTTCAACTGTTGCTGATTTTTGGAGCAATGTCTCACTTACAATGCTTTTCACTTGCTGGACAACCCCATTTAGTATGACGATTATGATTGAAATCCAGGGTATAGCCGTCAGTCCAAAAAGAAGCGTAACCATACTAATGCCGAATGAAAATAAAATCAGCAATTGTCTAAGATTACTCTCAATCCTAGCTGCGTATCGTGAACAAATGATACCGCCAATAATCATGCCAGCAAAAAACGCAGTATTGATGTAGCCCCACCAAGCTTCTGTCTGATTCAGCACTTCCGCCACAAAAATATATAGAATAGAAGCAATCCAAACCACGTTAGCAATCGCCTCGAACACTATAATTACATGCAGACTTCTGAAAAGCGGGTTTTTCCAAATGATTTTCCAGCCTTCAGTCAGCTCACCGCTTTGTTTTCCATTAGTAGCCTTTCGATGAAAAGGTACTGGATCCAAAATCCCGAACATCATGAAAGTGGATATGATATAAAAGCCCAGCGTACTCAAAATCACGAGCTTCCCGCCAGCCAATGCAACGAAAATACCGCCGAGAGCCCAGCCGCCTAAATTCACTGTTTCAGAAACAATGGAAAAGAAGCTGTTTGCTTTCACGAGCTGTTCTTTTTGAACAATCCGCGGCAGCATAGCATGACTTGCAGGCGCTGCCCAGCCATCCAGAAAGGCAATGGCACCTACAAAAAACAAAATAACGAAAACAATCAGTTTAGCTTCAGTCATCAAAAAAAGGACCAGAAAGCTTAGCAAAACGGTCTTGCCTGTCTGTGAATAAACTAACAGCCTTTTTAACGGATAACGATTCAGCAGCCATGGGGAAATGATTCCGCTTATAAACCGGCCAAACATATTGATGAAAGGCACTAAAGCTAAAATAAATGGTGACTCAGTCTGAATGTACAAGATAGAAATAATCCCTACGATATAAAAAACATCGCCAAGATTAGCCAGAGACTGACCTAACCAAAGAAAACGAAACGATTTATTCTTCATTCTTACTACCCCTTTTAAATTAAATTGTAATCAATTTTATTAGGGTAGTTTTACACTCGTATAATACCTCCTCTACACTGAAACAGCTCAATACAATAAAAAAGATGGATCATGCATGGTATACATAAAGCTTCAAGCAAGGCAGTAAGAATGAAAATATATCTGAATTTAGTTAATAGTATCATATCAGTCTCCGTAAAATCAAAACACCCCGTAAGTCAGTTGACTGACTTGCGGGGTGTTATTTTCATTAAGACAGCATCGACACAGGTTTCTGTTCGTCTGCTGATTCTGTTTCTACTGCAACTTCTTTATTCAGGACACCGACACCGTGCTCTTCAATTTCCAATAATTTCTCAAAGGAAGCAATTGCCACTTCCACCTGCTTGTCATCCGGTTCTTTTGTAGTCAGCAGCTGCAGCCAAAGACCGGGGTAGCCTAAATAACGAAGTACCGGCACATTTCGGACCGAGTTCGTCAGCTGAAGCACTTCAAATGAAATGCCGAGAACTACAGGAATTAAGAGTATCCGGTTCACTACGCGCAGCCAGAGCGGATCAGTCGGCACGAGGAAGTAGATAAACATTCCGACAATGACGGTGAACAATAGGAAACTGCTGCCGCACCGGTAGTGTAAACGGGATTGGGACTGGACATTTTCTACGGTCATTTCTAAGTTGTTCTCATAATTGTTGATAACTTTATGTTCTGCGCCATGATACTGAAATACGCGTTTGATCAGAGGCGTCATCGAAATCAGGCCAATATACGTCAGCAGCAGAGTCAGTTTAAAGAAACTCTCCAGCATAATCTGGGCGGTCTTTCCGGGAGCCACTGATTGAAATAACTCCGCCAGGAAAACAGGTACTAACGTGAAGACGAATTTACTGAATAAAAAGGTCAGCACGCCGACTGCGGCCACGCCGAGAATCATCACTAATTTTGATGTTTCTTCTTCTGTCTGCTGCTCATCTTCCTCACCTGGCATCACATCATACCGGTCACTTGCAAAGGTTAAATGCCTGGAACCGTTCCCGGCCGATTCAATCAAGGCCACAATGCCCCGGATTAAAGGAATTTTTTTCAGTTTTTGCCTCACCGGATGCTGTTCTCTTGGTACATGAAAATACTCAATGGAATCATCTTTCCTGCGAATAGCAGTAACGGTATCTTGTTTTCCGCCGAACATGACTCCTTCTATAAGCGCCTGTCCTCCGTATGCAGGAGGAGTTTTGGATTCACTCATTACATACCCACACTTTCTTTCGTTAGTAACGATATCACTAGTGTACTAAAAAATCGGACAATGCACCATTCAGATGTTTAAAAAAATCCAAAAAAACTCACACTGTCAGGGGAGGGATCACTATGCGCATTACCACGACGCACGTTCTCACAGCTTTAATGGCCGCTGTACTGTCTGTTTTCTCAATGAAATTTCTGCAAGTCTTCAAATTCATCAAATGGTCACCAATAGGCTGGACGAAGAGGTTCCACCTATTCATTGATTCACCCGAATGGGTAAAATGGCTAATGCTGGGCATCATTTGTTTCGTGCTATTTTTCCTGTTATATATGATTGCACTTTTCACATATAAAATTCCGCCAGTCATTTCCTCACTCGTCTTCACCGCCATAGCCATTTTCGCTGTCGAATGGACGATTTATGTAAAACCCGATATGACAATGGCTCAATTCATCAAAAAACTTTCTATTCCATTTGCCTGTCTGCTTGCCATGATCATCCGATTTGTCATCGGCACGTCCGTTTATGTAAGAAAAACTTTAGGATAATAAATGAAATAGTTTGTCCGGCCTACTCATTGTGCTAAAATAGGAAAGAAAAATGAGTGGGGGGAGATTGGATGGAACTTCTGTTATTGAACGGTCCGAATTTAAACCGTCTCGGCAAAAGGGAACCTGATATATACGGTGCAGAAACACTGGAAGATATTGAAAACAGGATACAGCGCCTGGCTGAAGAAGCGGATGTAACGGTATCTTGTTACCAGTCGAATATTGAAGGGGAACTGATCAACAGGATCCATGATGCAGGTGACAACGAAATTGACGGCATTATCTTTAATCCCGGTGCATTCACGCATTACAGCATTGCGCTGCGGGATGCCATTGCTTCAATTTCTGTTCCCGTCATTGAAGTCCATATCTCAAACATACATACACGTGAAGAATTCCGCCACACTTCCGTCATTGCGCCAGTCGCAGCCGGACAGCTCTGCGGATTCGGAACAGACGGGTATGATCTCGCCTTCCATGCGTTTCTGCTAAAACGAAAGGAGAGAGAATCATGAAGATAGAAAAACTGCGTCAGCTTCTGGAAGAACAACAAGTTGATGCGCTGCTTATCACAAGCCCATACAACCGCCGCTATATGACCCACTTTACAGGGTCAGCGGGAGCCGTGATCATTTCCCGCAATGATGCCGTTTTCATTACGGATTTCCGTTATATGGACCAGGCGAACGAACAGGTTCACGGATTCCGCATTGTTCAGCATACCGGCACGATGATTCAAGAAGTTGCGAATCAAGTAAAAGAAATGAAGATTCGTACACTGGGATTCGAAAAAGAGCATTTGAGCTACAGCCAGTTTGAAATGTACAAGGAGCATACAGAAGCAGAACTTGTTCCTTTAGCCGGCTTAGTTGAAAAGTTGCGTCTGATTAAAACACCCGACGAAATTGAAACACTGAAGCAGGCGGCTGCTATTGCAGATGCTGCGTTCGTCTATATTTGCTCTGTCATCAAAGCAGGAAAAACCGAGCTCGAAATTTCCAATGAATTAGAGTTTTTCATGCGCAGGCAGGGTGCAACATCTTCTTCATTCGATATCATTGTCGCTTCTGGCGAAAGAGGGGCTTTACCGCATGGGGTCGCTTCTGCTAAAGTGATTGAAGATGGTGATTTTGTAACGATGGATTACGGTGCGCTCTATAATGGATATATTTCTGACATCACACGAACCGTGGCAGTCGGACAGCCTTCTGCTAAACTGGCAGAAATATATGATGTGACGCTTAAGGCGCAGGAGCTTGCGGTGGAGAACATCAAGCCGGGTATGACAGGAATCGAAGCAGATAGAATCGCACGGGACTATATCAAGTCAAAAGGCTACGGTGAAGCATTCGGTCATTCGACTGGTCACGGAATCGGAATGGAAGTCCATGAAGCACCCGCGCTGTCGTTCCGTTCTGAGACGGTGTTAGTGCCGAATATGGCAGTAACGGTTGAACCGGGAATTTATCTGCCGGGTATCGGCGGTGTCCGGATCGAAGACGATCTTCTGATCACAGAAACGGGCAATGAACGTTTGACTAAGTCTACAAAAGAGCTTCTAATTTTATAATCGAATAATGGAGGAATACCAATGATTTCAGTAAACGAATTTCGTACAGGATTAACAATTGAATTTGACGGAGATATTTGGCGCGTAATGGAATTCCAGCACGTGAAACCGGGGAAAGGCGCTGCATTCGTACGTTCGAAATTGCGTAATCTTCGTTCAGGAAACGTCCAGGAAAAGACGTTCCGTGCGGGAGAAAAAGTAGAAAAAGCACAAATCGACAACCGCCGCATGCAGTACTTGTATGCAAACGGTGACGAGCATGTATTCATGGACAATGAATCATACGAGCAGCTGGAACTCGCTTCTACACAGCTTGAATATGAATTGAAATTCCTGAAAGAGAATATGGAAGTTCATGTCATCACTTATAAAGACGAAGTACTCGGCGTTGAACTGCCGACTACAGTTGTACTGGAAGTTGCTGAAACAGAGCCGGGCATCAAAGGTGACACGGCGAGCGGCGGATCGAAGCCTGCAAAAATGGAAACAGGCTTGACTGTACAAGTCCCGTTCTTCGTTAACCAGGGTGATCATCTTGTGATCAACACAGATGAAGCGGAATACGTCTCACGCGCCTAATCAACTATACACATCGAACACACGAGAAAACTCTCGTGTGTTTTTTTGTGCATAACGTTTATCTGCTTTTCATAGAGTAGAGCATGGAGGAGGCGTAGCGGGATGGAATTGAACGATTTATTGCGCATCGCCGGAGTCGGGCTGGTCATAGGGGTTCTGCATGTATTCTTTGAACAGACAGGCAAGAAGGAATTTTCATTTTTTCTGTTTTTCCTTGCCTATCTTTACATCTCTATTGAATTATTAATGTTTCTCCGAATATTTTTTACGGAGATCACTGAATTCTTCAGCTGGTTGTCAATGGCAATGTAATGACGGTTATTTTTCAGCTGCTCGTTGTGTATCTGCTGTTACTGCTTCTATCATTTGCAGCGCCTGCTCTGCATCCCATTATGTACACCGCTTTATTCCTGTTGGTCGTCATGTACGTATTCAGCACGGTTTTTATTCCGTTTGCCGTAAACGTATTATCGCTGATGGAAAAGCTGCCTGCTCCTTACGCGACCTTACTACTTGTAAGTGCAGGGTTGTATTATGTAGCCGAGTTGCTGGCACTCCAAATGAAAGATGAAGGGTACGGCGCATTCGCCCAGCTATTCCAGACAGTCATGAAAATTGTCATTCTCACGCTTTGGTTGCCTTCTATTCAAAAAGTCATCGAAACCATTCATGCTCTTATTCCCTGGTGAGCCTGGAATCTATCATAACGAACGGACGAGACGCCGATGCCGGATTTTCTGCAAACTTTACTCGCTGATGTGCTGGGACCGTTTTTTCTACTGATGGTCATGCTGCTCCTGTCACTGCTTATCGATTTCTTTCTTCCGCATTTTCAAAAATGGACGAGATTGCTGCTGCTGATCTTCATTTTATTGCTGCTGCTCGAACCTGCTGCTGACAGCTTTCGGCAAATTCAAGTCATTACACATTCTATTGCTTCCATGTTCCTTGGAATGTATCCGCTAATAGCAGCTATGGTTTTAGCTTCCGGAGCGACGTTTGGAGTCGTGAACTTTCAACCTGCCATGCTGTTGTTTTCACAAGGCGCCGTATTCTTTGCAGAAAAGTTTCTGCTGCCGATTCTTATGACTGCACTTTTACTCGATATCCTGACACGTCTGCAGCCCGAAATCGTACTGACGAAAATGGCTGATTTACTGAGGACTTCCTTACTGGCTGTTGTATCCGCGCTGGTAGCTGCCTATTCCATTTTCATTACAGCGGGCGGCGCGCTGACCTGGACGATGAGCGGTACGCTGAACGAACCGGTAAAGGAGCTCATACGTCAGAATATCCCGTTTATCGGTTCGCTTTTGACCGATACGCTTGGTTCAATCGGCCGCTATTCTTCCGGTGCCACTGCCTATCTGAGTATTTGGATGCTATTTTCTATCTGGACGGTTGCGCTGCTGCCTGCTTTGCGGATTTTAGGTATTGCATTTTTATTCAGATGGACCGCTGCGATCATTGAGCCGTTTTCACAAAGAGAAGTATCTGGATTAGTGGATGACATCGGCCGCACATTATTCGTATTATGTGCAATCTCCTTTCTGCTGTCATTCGCATTTATCTATACAGCGATCTTTATTGTGACATTCATCAAGCTGATGACGATTGGGAAATGAGGAAATGCGGTGTTTCTATTTTTAATCGGCCTCATCCATTTAGTATGGCTGGCGCTGCTCATTCAGTTGCTGACCAGTGCTGAAATGGAAAAGTCCTTTATGCCGCTAATTAAATTAGCAGTCGGCCTCTGGATCCTGCAGTTTTTATTGCAGCTGGTTGGTCATAAGTGGTGAACGCTCTACATAGTATTCAAATGTAGAAATTAATTTCATCAAGTCACGTTGAGATGGTGATGGACACATGCAAAAAACAACGAAAAAATCACAGATCTTGCTAGTCGGTCTCATGTTGATGGTAGGCAGCATATTCTTCATCACCAGCAGTGGAAGCTTAGGAGGGGAAAAGAACAAAAAAGAGGAGAAACGCTTGCTGTCCACATTTGAAGAAACACTGGAACAAATGGAAGGTATAGGTGCAGTAAAGGTCTATTTCCATTATGACGAAAGAGAATTGGAGAATTCATTGGCCGGCTATTTCTCAATGTCTGCTGCTCAGGATAAAAGCCGTTCAGAGTTAAAAGGTCTTCTCGTAGTAGCAGAAGGAGCAGAAGACCCAGCCGTCAGAAACGAGCTTTCACAGCTATTAGCCAATGTACTACAACTGCCGGAACATCGTATTGTCATCGTGGAAATGAAGAAAAGGGGGAGTTATCTTGAAAACAAATAAACGTACAGTATGGTTCTTAACATTACTCAGTCTGGTTGCAGTCATCTCGATCTACTACGTGAAGAAAGAGGCGCCGATGCCGTTTGACGGAATAGCGATCTTCACGAAAGAAACAAAAGACGCAACCAAGCTATTGGAAAAGGAAGGAAAAACAGACGAAGTGAAACCGGTTTTTGCCGAGTCATATATTTTCCAGGACATGAGAATGGAAGTACGCAACGAGCGTAGCGAAATGGTGGAACAGCTAACAACAAAAATGACTTCTTCAGATTATACAGCAGAACAAAAGAATGAAATTTTCAACGAAATTGCAGAGCTGAGAAAAGTCAGTTCAACTGAAGCGTTGATGGAAATGCAGATTGCAGCACTTGGCTATCCGGAAGTATTCGTCCGTACAGAAGAAGATCGTGTGAATGTCACAGTTCTGTCAAATGAAAGCCACTCCACGAAAATGGCGGATGAAATTACTCAGTATGTCATGTCAAGCTGGGATGGTGCACAAACAGTAAAAGTGGATTTTGCTGAGCCGAAACAATAATCGACCAAGCCGGAAGCAATTTAGCTTCCGGCTTTTTTATGCAGGTTTTTACAGAATAATTATGGCTCAACACCAAATTCTGTTCTTGACAACCTGTCACATGTGTATTGCGAAAATCTTGTTGCAGTTTAAACCCGCTTCGGCGCTGGGGGATTGCCTTACGCTGTGAGCCTACTGGCGAAGAACATGCCAGCAGTCTCACAGCAACGGCCGACCCCGCAGTTGCGCCTTCGCTGGTATATGGAATATATGTCATGTTGTTTTTTGGCAGAATAGCACCGCACCTCTCGTAGTAATCTCAAATAGTACGCTCATACTGCCACTCACGCATGAAGTCTTGAAACACCAGCCAGTGTACCGTAGTGGAAGGCAACTTAAGTACGCCGACAGGTGCCTTAATTTCTGCAAAAATCACAGAAATACGACAAAACGAACCCTACGCTGTTCGCTTGGCAACGGTTGCATGACTCACTTCGTGTGAGCCCGCGATTAACCACTCCGGGGAGGATCAGCCTGACAGGTAAGACTACTTGCGGGAGCAAAGCGAGAGCCGTCAAGAAGAACGGCTTTTGCGAGTAAAAGCGAAGCGTTAGGAGCACAACTTTGCACTTCAAGTTGGCTTACCGCGGGCCCTCCGGAACGCGTCCGCCTGGAACGCAGGGAAACGGTATCTTCTCACTTACCATCCTATACTGCGCCATCACAGTCAAATCTCAAACTGCTCATGAAATAAACTGTCAAGCACATGTTTTGATGAAGACCCATAATTATTGTGTAAACTATTATGTCTGACAGGATAACATATAGTCGCGTATAATTATTCATTTTACTAAATTTAGGAATTACAGGATAAATATTCATCCAATAAAGAATTATTTACGATTTTACTATTCCAAATTTATTGCAAAACGTCTATCATAGTAAAGGATAGAAAGAATATAACAGTCAGGAGAATCAGATATGATGAAAATTCAAGAAATTCGCGAAATTATCAAACTGATCGATCAATCATCCATTCAAAAATTCACGTTTGAATCAGACGGCGGGAAAATTAAACTTGAAAAAAATTCCGGGCAAACGCTTACAGCAGTTTCCGAAGCGCCTGCTGCAAAGGCAGCTCCGGCACCACAAGCACCGGCAGCTCCTGCGGCACCTGCTCCGGTACAGGAAGCTCCTCAGCAAGCAGCTCCTGCTGAAGTGGCAGAAGATACATCGCTTCATAAAATCACATCTCCTATGGTCGGTACGTATTATCAGGCTTCTTCACCAGATGTAGCGGCTTATGTTAAAAAAGGTGACAAAGTAACACCTGAGTCAATCGTCTGTATCGTAGAAGCTATGAAATTATTTAATGAAATTGAATCAGAAGTATCCGGGGAAATCGTTGAAGTGTTAGTGCAGGACGGTCAACTTGTGGAATACGGACAACCTTTATTCCTTGTAAAAGAGAACTAAGGGGGAATTCTAAATGAAAAAAGTATTAATCGCAAACCGCGGAGAAATTGCGGTACGGATCATTCGTGCTTGTAAGGAAATGGGCATTGCAACGGTTGCGGTCTATTCTGAAGCCGATCAGGATGCACTGCACGTTCAGCTGGCTGATGAAGCTTATTGCATCGGGCCGCGTCTTTCAACAGACAGTTATCTGAATTTCTCCAACATCATCAGTCTGGCGAAAGCAACGGACTGTGACGGAATTCACCCGGGCTACGGCTTCCTGGCAGAGAACGCAAGCTTTGCAGAATTATGTGAAGAAGTGAACATTGAATTTATAGGTCCTACTTCGGAAGCGATTGCAAAGATGGGAACAAAAGATGTTGCCCGTAATACAATGCAGGATGCAGGCGTTCCAATCGTTCCTGGATCAGATGGAATAGTCGATGATGCAGATCATGCGCTTGAAGTGGCAAGAGGCATCGGTTTCCCTGTTATTATCAAAGCGACAGCAGGCGGCGGCGGTAAAGGAATCCGTGTTGCACGCGACGAAGAAGAACTTGTGAAGGGCGTCAAAATCACCCAAAAAGAAGCAGCTGCTGCTTTTGGCAATCCAGGCGTCTATCTTGAAAAATATATCGAGGTGTTTCGCCACGTAGAAGTACAAGTACTCGCTGATAAATTCGGCAACACGATCCATTTAGGTGAACGTGACTGTTCGATTCAGCGCCGTATGCAGAAACTCGTGGAAGAAGCTCCTTCACCAGCGCTGACTCCTGAGTTGCGCAAGCAAATGGGCGATGCAGCAGTAAAGGCTGCAGAAGCGGTAAATTATCGCGGTGCAGGTACAGTGGAATTCATTTTCGACCATATTAATCAGAAATTCTATTTCATGGAAATGAATACAAGGATCCAAGTTGAGCATCCCGTGACAGAAATGATCACAGGAATTGATTTGATTCAGCAGCAGCTTAAAGTGGCTTCTGGAGAAAAATTATCAATGAAGCAAAAAGATATCAAATTTAACGGGTGGTCCATTGAGTGCCGGATCAACGCGGAAAATCCAGAGAAAAACTTCATGCCGTCACCAGGGCAGGTAACGATGTACTTACCGCCGGGCGGATTTGGCGTACGGGTGGATTCAGCAGTGTATCCGGGTTATGCTATTCCTCCGTTTTACGACTCAATGGTCGCGAAACTGATCGTTCATGCCGATACACGTGAGCAAGCGGTCGCTCGGATGAAACGTGCACTGGATGAATTCGTAGTGGAAGGCGTCCGCACAACGATTCCATTCCATTCCAATTTAATGGATAATGAAGTGTTTCAATCAGGAGATTTTGATACGAAGTTTTTAGAGAAATATGACGTCATGAAATAATTGGAGGAGAATTGTAATGGCTGAAAAAACAAATCCGTCATTTGTCGGGATGACTCCGTCTGGAGATGCCGTGCTTGGACGTGTCCAGCTGGCTCCTGAAGTGCTGGAAGTCATCATCGGCATTGCTGTGACTGAAGTCGGCGGCGTCGTTGCCACTCAAGGTAATTTTGCGACAGGTGTTGCAGAAAAATTGGGTAAAGTGATGTACGGCAAAGGTGTAAAGACCGAGTGGGCAGATGAAGGACTGAAAATCGATGTGTACTGCATTATCGAGTATGGCCATTCCATTCCTACAGTTGCAGCTGAAATTCAGAGGGAAGTGCGTCAGGCAATTTACCACATGACTTCACTCACCACTCACGAAGTAAATGTCCATATTACCGGCATTCAATTCGACGAGTAAACTATACGAAGAAAAACATTATCCTCATTCAGGATAATGTTTTTTTCGTCGAGTTGATTTGAAATGAAACAATAACCTGCGGATGCTCTTTGATCTTATCGATTAACCTTCATCGTTCGAAGATCCCCCACCTTTATAAATCCTTTCAAAATCGCTTGATTCTACTAGTTCTTTTCGTTGTTTTTATGCTATCATTAGTTTTTGAAGATGCGCGGCAGAGGAGACCAGAAATATGAAACGACGAGAAGCACGTGAAAAAGCGATACAAACGCTATTTCAAATGGATAATAGTGAAATGAATGTTGACGAAGCAATCGGATATATAATCGATACACGGTCAGATGCTTTTTATGAACAGCTGGTACGCGGCACAGCTGAGCATATAACAGAAATTGATGAAAAAATCACAAATAACATGGAAAACTGGTCAATCGACAGACTTCCGAAAATCGAACGGACCGTACTGCGTCTTGCAGTTTATGAACTGCTCTACAATGATGAAGTGCCAAACCGAGTCGTTTTAAACGAAGCGATTGAACTTTGCAAAACGTTCGGCGATGAAAAATCAGGTCGCTTTGTGAACGGAGTATTATCAAAATTCAACTGATTGTATGCAATACAAATAACAAAAACGTTTGGTGGGAAAATCATGTCTAGTAAAAAAATCGATGGCAAAGCAATTGGACAAGAAATCCGAAATGAACTGAAAGAACAAGTGGCTTCTTTAGTGAAACAAGGCTGCCAACCTGGATTAGCAGTTATTTTAGTTGGCGAAAACCCAGCATCCCAGACATATGTGAAAAACAAAGAAAAGTCCAGTATAGAAGCAGGTATGAAATCAGAGTTGATTAAGATGCCGGATACGGTTTCTGAAGAAGAACTGTTAAATGAAGTAGAGAAGCTTAATCAGGATGACTCGATTGACGGTATTCTGGTACAACTACCTCTACCAAAACATATTGATGAAAACAAAGTAATCCGCGCCATCAGTCCGGAAAAAGACGTAGACGGTTTTCATCCGATGAATGTCGGGAAAATGCTGATCGGCCAGGAAACATTTCTTCCATGTACACCATACGGCATTATGCAATTGCTGGAACGTTCAGGCATTGAAATTGCCGGTAAGCATGCCGTCATCATCGGAAGAAGTAATATTGTAGGCAAGCCGATGGGACAATTGCTGCTGCAAAAAGACGCTACCGTCACATACTGCCACTCACGTACAAAGGATTTGAAACATTTCACGAAACAGGCAGATATTCTGATTGTGGCAATTGGAATCGCTAAATTCATCACTGGCGATTACATCAAGGAAGGCGCTGTAGTCATCGATGTCGGTATGAACCGCGATGAAAACGGGAAACTTTGCGGTGACGTGGACTATGAGTCGGCAGAACAAACAGCTGGCGCTATAACACCTGTGCCGGGCGGAGTAGGCCCCATGACGATTACGATGCTGCTGAAGAATACCGTGGAGAGTGCAGAAAAAAAACTGAAAGACAACAACAAGAACTAACCGATATTCAATACACTTTACCGGGAGACGCCTGATACAAGGCGCCTCTCTATTCATAAAAGGGCAGGTGACCATGCATGTCCAGTCAAACTTTTTTAACCGTTCAAGCGCTGACAAAGTATGTCAAACGTAAATTTGATGCAGATCCTCATCTGCGGAACGTCTATGTAAAAGGTGAATTATCCAACGTAAAGCTTCATCCGTCAGGACATATTTACTTTACACTAAAAGACGACAAGACAAGAATTCAGGCAGCCATGTTCCGTTCCCGTTCCGCTGCATTGCAGTTTAAACCTGAAAACGGCATGAATGTGCTGATAACAGGTGACGTGACAGTGTATGAAACGGCAGGAAGCTATCAGCTCTACGCTCAAACTATGGAACCAGACGGTATTGGTGCACTCTTCCTGGCATTTGAACAGTTGAAAAAGAAGCTGCAGCAGGAAGGATTGTTTGAACAGCGTTTCAAGCAGCAGATTCCGCCGCTGCCCCGGACAATCGGCATTGTGACAGCTGAGTCAGGCGCGGCACTGCGCGATATGTATTCTACAATCACGCGCCGATATCCGATGGCTGAAATGATCCTGTTTCCTGCATTGGTGCAAGGACGCACAGCCGCTCCCTCCATTGTCAAAGCGATTGAACAGGCCAATAAAACGCCAAATATCGACGTACTGATAGTCGGAAGAGGCGGCGGATCTATTGAAGATTTATGGGCATTTAATGAAGAAGAAGTAGCCAGGGCCATTTTCTCCAGCAGAATCCCCATTATCAGTGCAGTCGGACACGAAACGGATACGACAATTGCAGACTATGCTGCGGATCTCCGGGCTCCCACTCCGACAGCTGCGGCAGAAATGGCGGTTCCGGATCAACTGCAGTTAATGCATCATCTGAACAACAGGCAGCGTACCCTCTTCACAACAGTTCAGAATTTGCTGAGACAGCAAAGCAAACGGCTGGAAACAGCGGTATCTGCCTATCCTTTACAGTACCCGGATAGATTGTACCGGCCGTTTATTGAAAAGTTGGAAATGCTTGATGACCGTTTGCGCCGTAACAGTGAGCAAGCTGTTGCGAAAAAAAGAATGGTGTTTAACCAGTTGCATGCAGGCTTTCAATATTACACCCCCCTCCGGCGAATTCAGCTGGAACAGCAGCAAACACAGCAGCTGAAAATGCGTGTTGACCGGGCGGCGGAGCAAATTGTAAAGCAGCAGCAACAACGATTCATTTCACTTATGCGTATGATGCAGGCATTGAATCCTCTTCAGATAATGGAGAGAGGTTTTTCCATAGCCTATCAAGAAGATGAAGTCGTAAAATCTGTCCATGAGCTGACAGCCGGGCAGCCTCTGACCATCCGATTGACAGACGGAAAAGTTGAGACAACGGTGGAAAACATTATTCCCAAGGAGGTCGAGAAGTGATGGCCGAAGAAAAAGAAATGCAATTCGAACAGGCGATGCATCGATTGGAAGAAATCGTACAAAAGCTTGAAGCAGGAGAGGCCCCTTTAGAAGACACGATCACTCTGTATCAACAAGGAATGGAACTCTCTGCATTCTGCCAAAAGAAATTGCAGAATGCAGAAAAGCAATTGATTCGAATGATGGATCAGGAAGGTAATGAAACCCCATTTGATCCGACAGCAGGTGAACCGAATGAATGAAAAACTGAAAGTATTCATCGACAGGAACATTCCCGAAATCGAAAGAGAACTGACAAATCAGCTAGCTAAGTCTGATATCCCGGCTATTTTACACGAATCCATGACGTATTCAGTGGAAGCCGGCGGTAAACGAATTCGACCTCTTTTAGTTCTCGCTGTTTTAGCAGATTTGCAAAAAGACTCGGCAGATGCATTGCGAGTGGCTGCTGCTGTTGAATTGATACATACATATTCTTTGATCCATGATGATCTACCATGCATGGATGATGATGATTTTAGAAGAGGAAAACCGACTAACCATAAGAAGTTTGGTGAAGACGTCGCGACGCTGGCAGGAGACGCAATGCAGGCACTCGCATTTGGTGCATTGTCCGAACTGAGAGAAACGCCGGCTGAGGATGCTATTGAACTAGTCGGTTTATTGGCTAAAGCTTCAGGAGCGCAAGGAATGGTAAAAGGTCAGGTGCTCGATATGAAAGGTGAACAACAGCTGCTTCCTTTGAAAGAGCTGGAAGAAGTTCATATTCATAAAACAGGTGCCCTGTTATCTTTTTGCGTCGATGCGGGAGCTGTACTGGCATACGCGACAGATGAACAACGGAAATATTTGTCTGTGTTCTCACGCAATATTGGATTAGCTTTCCAAATTCAAGATGATATCTTAGATGTGACAGCAACAACTGAAGAGCTGGGCAAACCGGCCAACAGTGATACATCAAGTGAAAAGTCCACCTATCCTTCATTGCTTGGACTGGACGGAGCCCGAAAGCAATTGAAGGATCGCCATGAACAGGCAATAAATGCCTTACGTGCAATTGGTTTGGACCAGTCGATTCTGCATCTTCTTGCGGACTATATTATTGAGCGGAAAAAGTAAAAGCAGACCATTATATTTGTGTCGGCTGATGTTACTGTTATAATGTAGAAAACAAAACAATACCTGCAGGGTCGGATGGTTAAAAAACACGGTGTTCTCATTTGGATATTTTGTCTAAGCTGTTGTATACGGCTTCGTGCAATTGTCTGTGCATTACAGAATGAATTACTTACTTGGTGAAGGTGTGTGATCTCGATGGATCTTACAAAGATTACTAATCCATCTTTTGTGAAAGAGCTCAATAAAGAACAATTACTGAAGCTGGCTGAAGATATCCGCCATTTCTTAATTGAAAATTTATCGGTGACAGGCGGCCATATCGGTCCCAACCTGGGCGTTGTGGAATTGACAATTGCCTTGCACCGAATTTTCGACAGCCCGGCAGATAAAATTTTGTGGGATGTTGGACATCAGTCATATGTCCATAAAATTTTAACGGGACGTGCAGGAGAATTTGAGACTCTACGTAAATATAAAGGTTTGAGCGGTTTCCCGAAGATGTCGGAAAGCATCCATGATGTATGGGAGACCGGACATAGTTCTACCTCTCTGTCGGCAGCTATGGGAATGGCTGCTGCAAGAGATATAAAACATGAAAAAAGTTATGTGATTCCTGTGATTGGGGACGGTGCATTGACTGGCGGCATGGCTCTTGAAGCACTGAATCATATCGGTCATGAAAAAACGAATCTTACAGTTATCTTAAATGACAATGAAATGTCGATCGCACCGAACGTGGGCGCCCTTCATTCGATTTTAGGGAAATTGCGTACAGCGGGTAAATATAATAATGTTAAAGAAGAGCTGGAATTCATTATGCGGAAGATTCCGGCAGTGGGCGGAAAAGTCGCAGATGCAGCTGAACGTGTAAAAGACAGCCTGAAATACTTAGTCGTCAATGGCGTATTCTTTGAAGAGCTTGGTTTTACGTATCTTGGCCCAATTGACGGTCATGATTTCGCTGAACTGGAACGCTCTCTTCAGTATGCAAAGAAAATGGAGGGGCCGGTGCTTCTTCATGTCATTACGAAAAAAGGCAAAGGCTACAGCCCTGCGGAGATGGACAAAATCGGTACTTGGCACGGAACAGGTCCTTATAAGATTGAGACAGGTGATTTCGTCAAATCTCCTGTAAAAGGTCCTGCTTGGAGTGCGTTAGTTTCTGAAACAGTCCGTAAATTAGCGAGGAAAGACCGCAGAATCGTTGCGATTACACCTGCGATGCCTGTTGGCAGTAAGCTTGAATCGTTTGCAGCAGAATTCCCGGACCGCTTTTTCGATGTGGGAATAGCTGAGCAGCACGCTGCTACTATGGCAGCAGGTCTTGCAGCCACTGGCATGAAACCATTCTTGGCGATTTACTCTACATTCCTGCAGCGAGCATATGATCAGATGCTGCATGATATTACACGTCAGAAACTGAACGTCTTTATTGGCATAGACCGTGCCGGACTGGTTGGTGCGGACGGTGATACTCATCACGGTGTCTTTGACATCGCATTCCTGCGCCATATGCCGAATCTGGTAATCATGATGCCTAAAGATGAAAATGAAGGCCAGCATATGGTCAAGACCGCTTTGGAATACAATGAAGGCCCGATTGCTATGCGTTATCCTCGAGGAAATGGTTATGGGGTGCCGATGGATGAAGAGCTCCATACGATTCCAATCGGTACATGGGAAGTGCTGAAAGAAGGCAAGGATGCAACAATCCTGACATTCGGTACAACAATTCCAATGGCCTTCGCGGCGGCAGAACAGCTTAAAGAGCAAGGCAAAGAGGTATCGATTGTCAATGCGCGCTTTATTAAGCCGCTGGATACCGATTTATTGGATGATCTGTTTGCTGGAGGAAAACCTATTATTACTATTGAAGAAGCAGTGCTGGCCGGCGGTTTTGGAAGCGCGGTTCTTGAATATGCAGAACAAGTTTCTCACACATCTACGATTATTGAACGAATCGGAATTCCTGATGAATTCATTGAACACGGAAATGTTGACGAACTGTTAATGGAAATCCATATGACACCTGATCATGTAGCAGAAGTAACATTAGATGCACTGAAACAGGCTGCAGAAAGAGAAAAGGTATGAATTCTACAACTAAAAAAGAACGGGCAGATATTTTATTGGTGGAGCGCGGACTGACTGCCTCACGCGAACAGGCTAAACGTTCCATCATGGCAGGACTGGTATATTCAGATTCGTTGCGAATTGAAAAAGCAGGTGAAAAAATTGCTGTTGACGCCCCGTTGACAGTAAAAGGACCTGCGATTAAATATGTCAGCCGGGGCGGTTTGAAATTGGAAAAGGCGCTGGTGTCTTTTCCGATTTCTGTAGAAGGAAAGATTGTGCTGGATATCGGTGCTTCAACAGGCGGTTTCACGGATTGCGCTCTTCAAAACGGTGCGGTTCATTGCTATGCACTGGATGTCGGCTACAATCAGCTGGCCTGGAAAATTCGCCAGGATGAGCGAGTGACCGTTATGGAACGAACGAATTTCCGGCATGCCACAGTGGATCTGTTCACTGAAGGCATGCCTGAAGCGGCGACGATCGATGTATCCTTTATATCGCTTTCACTTATTTTACCAGCATTAAAAAAGATCATTGTACCGGGCGGACCTGTCATTGCACTGGTCAAACCGCAATTTGAAGCAGGTAAAGAGAAAGTCGGCAAAAAGGGGATTGTACGCGAAAAAACTACACATCTGGAAGTTCTTGAAAAGATTTCCGGCATAGCAGAAGCAGAAGGATTTTCTGTTAAAGGTGCAGACTATTCGCCAGTCACAGGCGGTGAAGGGAACATTGAATTCCTTTTTTATCTCGTATCAGAAGATCAGCCAGTCTCTCAATTCACCACCGAAGACTTTAAGCAATTGGTGGCACAAGCACATAAAGACTTAACATAACGCGCAATGAGTTGCGCGTTTTTTAGATGGTCTGTATAATTTTACGATAGGTATGAAAAGAGAATCGGAGTGATTGAAGTTGAACAAAGGACAGCGGCATATTCGCATCAGAGATATCATTACCAATAATGAAATAGAAACGCAGGATCAATTAGTCGACAGCTTAAAAAGTGCTGGAGTGGACGTCACGCAAGCGACCGTCTCAAGAGATATAAAAGAACTTCATCTGATCAAAATTCCATCACCTTCAGGCAATTACAAATACAGTCTGCCGCCCGTTCATCGTTATAACACGGAAGAAAAGCTGAAGAGAATGCTGGAAGATGCTTTCGTCGGCATAGACAGCGCGAGTCATTTTATCACATTGAAAACGCTTCCCGGTAATGCGCAGGCTGTCGGTTCATTAATCGATAATTTGGACTGGGATGAAATGCTTGGAACGATTTGCGGAGACGACACATGCTTAATAATCTGCCGCGAAGAATCGAAGACAGAATACGTAAAAGATAAATTACTATCCATGCTATAAGTGAGGTGAGGAGTTCTTTGTTAAGTGAACTTTCAATTAAAAACTTTGCCATAATAGAACAGCTTGAAATCACATTTGATGAAGGATTGACCGTGCTGACCGGAGAAACAGGTGCAGGAAAGTCCATTATTATAGATGCCGTGCAATTACTGGCAGGCGGTAGAGGTTCACAGGAATTTATTCGTCACGGCGCGAAAAAAGCGGAACTTCAAGGGTTATTTACCGTGGACGAAAGTAAAAATGAGGTCGCAGAACGATTAGCTGAATTCGGAATTGAAGCCGAAGAAGGAGCCGTTATCTTACGCAGAGATTTGAATACAAACGGAAAATCGGTCTGCCGTGTGAATGGTAAACTGGTGACGATTGCGATTTTGCGGGAGATTGGTTCGCTGCTCATTGATATTCACGGACAGCATGAGAACCAGGAATTGATGAGTGAACGACGCCATATTGATCTGCTGGATTTTTATATAGGTGAACCCATTGAGCGGGCGATGTCAACGTATACTGAACTGTACGATAAATATAAAAAACTTCAGCAGCTTATCGCTGCAAAAACACAGGATGAACAGCAAATTGCGCAAAAAATTGATTTATATTCCTTCCAATTGGAAGAGATCGATGCAGCCAGTCTCATCATAGGCGAAGAAGAAGAATTAGAAGCTGAAAGAGTGAAGCTGCAGCATTTTCACCGGCTGTTTGATAGATTGAATACTTCCTATGAAGCCATTTCACTTGAATCACATGGACTGGACTGGATCGGCAATGCGATGAGTGATCTGGAAGAGGCCGCTTCCATAGATGATGAAATTAAACCGATGTCCGAGACAGTAAATTCCGCGTTTTATTCGCTGCAAGATGTCTCACATGATTTAAAACGATTGATTGATGGAATGGAATTTCAGCCTGAACGTTTACATTATGTAGAAGAGCGCTTAGCTTTGTTCCTCACGTTAAAACGTAAATACGGCAAATCATTAGAAGATATTTTGCTGTATCGTGACAAAATAGCAGACGCGCTAGATCAATTGGTGAATCGTGACGAAAGATTGCATCAAAACCAGAAGTTATTGGCACAATACGTTGAAGACTTGGAAATCGAGGCAAATGAATTATCAATTATCCGAAAAAAATCAGCTTTGCTGCTCGAAAAAGGCATTGAAGAACAGCTCAAGCAATTGTATATGGAAAAAGCTACATTTAAAGTGCAAATTCAGCGAAAAGAGCCTAATCAATTCGATGTAAATGGCTTTGACAATGTGGTATTTATGATTTCCACTAATCTGGGAGAACCTTTAAAACCTTTAGTCAGAGTCGCTTCAGGCGGAGAATTATCGAGAATGATGCTGGCTTTAAAAACAATTTTCTCACAGCATCAAGGTGTGACTTCCATTATTTTTGATGAAGTGGATACAGGTGTGAGCGGACGGGTAGCACAGTCAATTGCAGAAAAAATTGCTATGATTGCCAGTCATTCTCAAGTGCTCTGCATTTCGCATTTACCACAAGTCGCAGCGATGGCTGATCATCATTATTTGATAAAAAAAGAAATTCATGACGGCCGTACAACTACGGCAATTCACGATGTAATCCAAGAAGAACGCACAGAAGAACTATCACGTATGCTGTCAGGAGCTGAAATTACGCCGTTAACTCTTCAGCACGCTGATGAATTATTGACGCTGGCGAAACAAAGGAAGCAAGCTTTCCGATAAGGAAAAAAGTATAGACGTATCCGAACCGAGTGGTATCACGTACTGTTTATTTTACCCTTTCATACTTTCTCAACGAACGGACATACCAAAGATATCTTTCGTTAGAGGAGGTGAATCATGGGATGGAATAAATCGTTTAAAACATTTTACAGTCTGCTTTTGCTGCTCTGTCTTTTCCCTGTAAATGCTTTTGCTCAGAGTGAATCCCTTATTCCAATGGGGCATTCGATTGGGATTCAAATGGATTTGAGTGGAATTTACGTGACCGGCGATGTACTGATCGATAAGGAACAGTGGTTGAAAAAAGGGGATATCATTCAAGAATTGAATGGTGCTGAAACAAAACAGCTTGTTCATTTTGAGCGTTCTCTTCAAAAAAAAGACGGAGCTACGATGACAGTCGGCATTCTGCGGAATGGAGAAAAGATGACTCTCCAGGCAGATTTGCAACTCATTAAGCGCGTGTCTCCTTTTTTGAAAGACCGGACAGAAGGTACAGGCACCCTGACGTACGTCGACCCGGAAACCGGTACGTACGGAGCGCTGGGCCATCAAATTATCGACAGTACTTTGCAGACGCCTCCTTCATTTGAAAAAGGCGCGATTTATTTATCGGAAATTAATCAGATCAAGAAAAGTTCTCCGGGTTTTCCGGGCTATAAAATTTCCTCAATAGTCGATCCGAATAATTTACTTGGAACTATTCGGACCAACAGTATTTATGGGATTTTTGGCAACTGGAAGAACGCCTACAGTAAAGTGTTGGCCGAACCGCTTGAAATTATGCAGCCATTGGAAGTGAATGTCGGCCCTGCGGAAATCTTCACCACTGTAGAGGGTTCGAACGTCGAAAAGTTCCAGATACAGATCACCAAGCTGGAGGAAGATCAATTCCAAATCCTTTTAACTGATCAAAAGCTGTTGAAGAAAACGGGCGGTATTTTACAGGGAATGAGCGGAAGTCCTGTGATCCAGAACGGAAAATTCGTCGGTGCGATTACGCATATGTTTGTCGATGAGCCGGAAAAAGGTGCCGGTTTATTCCTCAAAACGATGAGAATGAACGAAAAGAAGTGAAAAATGACCTGCGCGGATTCCAGCGCAGGTCATTTTTTTAGATTTATTCGACAGGAATAAGAATAAAACAGAAAAAAGTCGAAATAGATAGAAACCGTCGTACAGAAGTAACATTTTGAATGAAATTCGAAGTTAAAGTAGAAATTACCAAAATTTTCACTTACGATATGAAGAGACAAACAACGTTAGACAAAGACAAAAATCATGTCGACTTTATTTCGGGGGGAATCGGGAATGGAAAAAGTAAAAATAGCAATTGTGGATGACAATAAAGAATTAGTAAAAATGATGACGTCTTATTTTGAAAAGTATTCGGAAATAGAAGTGATTTGGACAGCGAACAATGGACAGATTTGTTTATCCATGCTGGAACAGGAACGTCCGGATATTTTATTATTGGATATTATAATGCCGCATCTGGACGGAATCGGCGTGCTGGAAACTTTGCATGAGACCAATTCAAAGGGAGATATGCAGATCATGATGCTCACTGCTTTTGGACAGGAGACCGTGATGTCCCAAGCTGCAGGATTAGGTGCTTCATATTTCATGCTGAAGCCTTTTGAATTAGATCGGTTGATTGGGCAAATATTCAAGGCGGCCGGAAAATCAAAGACAAATAACTCCTCCTATGCTGTACAACAGCCGTCACAGCCAACTGGCGCTGTGACGCAAAAAGTTCTTGATACGGCGATCACGTCGATGATTAAAGAAATCGGGGTACCTGCTCATATTAAAGGCTATGCATTTCTGCGTGAAGCCATTCAAATGGTTTATACGGATGTGGAACTGCTAGGATCTGTTACAAAAATTCTCTATCCGGATATTGCGAAAAAGTATAATACAACGCCATCCCGTGTCGAACGGGCAATCCGCCACGCAATTGAAGTAGCGTGGAACAGAGGGAATTATGATTTAATTTCCAAAACATTCGGGTACACAGTACACCACTTAAAAAGCAAGCCGACAAACTCTGAGTTTATTGCAATGATTGCAGATAAAATCCGTTTGGAACATATGGTAAGCTGAGGGTATCTGGGAGAATAGTTAGATTATAATTATAAATGGAAGAAAAAGTTCGTACTTGTGAGAAAAAATACTTATTTATCGGTATTTTGGATATAAAGGACTATCCCTTTCTAAACTTAATCTCTTATACTTGTATAATATGAGGAGGGATTTTGTTGTTAGTAGAAAATGAACATTTTATCCTTTTAGAAGAGAATAATAAAGTAATTATGAGAACTGTAAAACAAGGTTTTCCCATAAAGTCATTTGATGCGCTGACAGCGGATCTTCCAAGATTAAAATTACACTCATTCAAAGAATTAATGAAAGCGCTGCAAACTGAAGGAGAACATGAAATCGGCATATTTTCTGCACCCTGTGAATTATATATTTCACCAAGCAAAATGAAGGCCGAGTTATATATTCATGCGACTACAGAAGAATATGCTTCTAACAGAGAGCTATATATAGACCAGGCAATCGGACTGCTGGAATCTAAAGGTGTATCTTATAGTAAAGAACTGCTTTATAAAATGCCTTTCGTTCCAGGCAATCCGATGTTGGCTGCTGTCGGCCGGGAACCGGTGAAAGGCCAGGATGCCAGTGTCTCGTACATTGAAATGCCCGACCGTAAACCAATATTGCGGGAAGATGGATCGGTAGACCATTACGAACTGAATTTTGTGACGTCGATTGCGAAAGATGATTGGCTTGGCGAAAAGATACCTGCTCAAGAGGGCGTTCCGGGATTCGACATTTTCGGAAATATAATTGCTGCAAAAAGAGGCGAAGATATCAAATTGGTTTATGACCGCCAGTCAGTCGGAGAATTCCAAGAAGAAGGAAAAGTCGTCTTGCGGGCATTGCATGGGGGTGCGCTGGAGCAGACGAATGGCCTGCTGGCTGTTGGCAAGCAACTGATTATACCGGAGGATGTCGGAACCAAGACTGGATCTATTACATTTGACGGCGCAGTACGAGTTCACGGCACTGTGCAGGCAGGTTTTTCGGTCAATGCTACTGGTGATATTTCAATAGAAGGAAAAGAAGGTATTACCAACGCCAAAGAAATTCGTTCTGAAGAAGGAGACGTCTATATTAAGGGTGGCGTTTTTGGAGCGGGTGAGACGGTGATCGAAGCCAAAAACTCTGTGTTCGTCAAACATGCAAACAATGCAAAAATTTATGGGAAACAGGTCAATATCGGCCTGTATTCATTGGGGTCTGAAATTTATGCAGACTATATCAGCATTGACCGTCATAAAGGGAAAGTCATCGGCGGCATTACAGAGGCGTTATTTTCCATCGAGTGCGCGTTTGCAGGGAATAGTCACGAACGATTAACTAAGCTCACGGTTAAAGGTGTGGATAAAGAGGGTGAGCTGGAAGAGATTCAACGTTTGGCGGAACAATTGAAAAATGAGCATGAAGAACTAAAGAAAATAGAGTTGACAATGGGGAAGATGGAAACAGTAAAAAGCAGTTTATCTGCAGCTCAGCTGGAGATGCTTGATAAGATGGGCACTACAATCCAAGCAAAGCAGCAGCAAATCATGAGTCTTGACCAAACGATCAAAACAAAACTTGAACTGGTTCAGACTGCCGTCTCTCCCAAAATAGAAGTGACAAGGGAGGCATATCCGGGCGTGAATCTGCAGATCGGTAAAATGTCTGCTATGTTGAATCGTGAAACAAAAGGAGTATTTGAACTGACTGGCGAAGGGGTTTTGAATGTCTAATAATCAGGTGTTTGCACATCGCGGAGCATCAGGGAGTCATTTTGAAAATACGATGGGCGCGTTCCGAGCCGCTGTAAAACAGGGAGCTGACGGCATAGAATTAGATGTCCAGCAAACAAAGGACGGAACACTTGTGGTCATTCATGACGATCGGCTGTCCCGCGTTACAGGAGTAGAACGGCAGATCAACGACATAACTTCAGAAGAACTGCGGCATATCAAGGTGGGGAAAACAGGAAGCAGGAGAGTTTTTGGGCAGCCTGTACCTAATTTATTTGATGTGGTGTCTTTTTGTATTGAAAACCAATTGTCGCTGAATATTGAATTAAAAGAGACTGTATACGGTCAGCCTGCAGCAATTGAGAAGATCCTGCATTATACAGAAGGGCTTGCGGATGTTCATATTTCCTCTTTTGATTATCAAACGCTTCAGTTAGTCAAAGAGCTGGACACCCATATGGAAACTGCACTGTTGCTGAAAAAGAATTCTGTTGACTGGGCGGATTTAACGTCATATGAAGTAGATGCATTCCACTTTCATAAGCGATTATGGAAAGATCCTTATCAGGAACATCTCAAGTCCAGCGGCAAGAAGTTGCGAATGTACGGCGTAACAGGAGCCGAGTCTTTTCTCGCATCCGCTCCGGAAATTACTGGTTGGATTACAGACTATCCGAAACGTGTCCAGAAAAAAATAAAAGGATCAAGGTAAGCGATATACCTTGGTCCTTTTATTTCATGTCCTTTTTGAATCGGTCAGCTGCTCTGCCGCTTCTCCGGTCACGCCGCAGAAGAAAACCTGCGAAGAATCCTAAACCTGCCACAAAAAGCAGTAAGCCGCCTAAGAATTGCATCCAAATGAATGGAAATGGCTGAAATAAATGTCCAAATAATGAATCGCGCATTAATTTAATACCAAGAGCTGCTGCAATTCCTGGAATCAGCAGAACAATAAACGCAGCAAGACGTGCCATAATCTTCAACCCCTTACCTAATTAATTTTACCGTGTAAGGATGGATTGTCAAGGACCGTGCCATCATGTACGATGGAGATGTAGACAATATGTTAACACGCAGGAAAATCAATGATTGGCTGTCAAAGTTGCATTCTGTCTATAAGAAACCTAAAATTAATTACATAGAAATCTAATTTTACTTACTTGGAGGGATAGCAATGGAATTATTCACTTATTTGGAAGATCACGATTATGAACAGCTTGTACTTTGTTATGACAAAACATCCGGATTAAAGGCGGTTATCGCGATACATGATACAACGCTTGGACCTGCACTTGGCGGAGCACGCATGTGGACCTACGACAGTGAAGAAGCGGCAATTGAGGATGCACTGCGTCTGGCAAAAGGCATGACATATAAAAACGCTGCTGCAGGGTTAAATTTAGGCGGCGGTAAAACAGTCATCATCGGCGATCCAAAAAAAGATAAGAACGATGAATTATTCCGTGCGCTGGGCCGCTATATAGAAGGGCTGAACGGCCGCTATATCACCGCTGAAGATGTAGGGACAACTGAATTTGATATGGACTTGATCCATTTGGAAACAGATTACGTCACAGGCATATCTTCCGGCACAGGCTCCTCAGGAAATCCATCACCTGTTACAGCACTTGGTATATACAAAGGAATGAAGGCTGCGGCAAAAGAAGCATTTGGTGATGATTCATTGGAAGGAAAGACCATCACGGTCCAAGGAGTAGGGAATGTAGCATATACTTTATGTGAATATCTACATAGTGAAGGCGCCAAGCTGATTGTTACGGATATTAATAAAGAGGCTGTTCAACGGGCAGTGGATGCATTCGGAGCAATAGCTGTTGAAACAGATGAAATTTATTCACAGGAAGCGGATATCTTTGCACCGTGTGCACTCGGTGCAGTTATCAATGATGAAACTCTCCCTCAATTCAAAGTGAAAGTCATTGCAGGTTCAGCAAATAACCAATTGAAAAACCCTGAACACGGCGACCGGCTTCATGAAATGGGAATTGTTTATGCGCCGGACTACGTCATCAATTCTGGCGGTGTCATCAACGTAGCCGATGAACTCATAGGCTATAATAAAGAACGTGCATTAAAACGTGTAGAAGGCATTTATGATACGATCCTAAAAATATTTGAAATTTCTAAACGGGACGGTATTCCTTCCTATCAGGCAGCAGATCGTTTGGCGGAAGAGAGAATGGCGAGGGTGGCTGCGACAAGAAATACATTCCTGCGAAGTGAAAAGAGTATTCTATCAGACAAAAAGTAAATAAATATACAAAAAGAAGTCAGCGGTGGGCACTGAACAGACAACCCACCGCTGAACGTGCATGTCTACTATTATTTTTTAGAATTTAAATTTGTCGGTGAAAGGTGTGCGATTATTTGAGCAAGGAATACGACTTAGTCATATTAGGCGGCGGGACAGGTGGCTATGTGGCAGCCATCCGTGCAGCACAGCTCGGGTTGCAAACAGCTATCGTCGAAAAATCAAAGCTTGGCGGAACATGTCTGCATAGCGGCTGTATCCCAAGTAAAGCCTTACTGAAAAGCGCTGAAGTCTTTCGGGCTGCCAGCAGCGAAGCGAGTGAATTCGGTGTGAATACGGGGGATGTGTCGCTGGACTTTTCCCAAGCGCAAAAAAGAAAGAATCAAATCGTCAGTCAGTTGCATGCAGGTGTTGAAAGCCTGATGAAAAAAGGGAAGATTGATGTCTTTCACGGAACAGGGAGAATACTGGGAGCTTCGATTTTCTCTCCAATGCCGGGGACCATTTCAGTTGAGATGGACAACGGTGATGAAAATGAAATTCTTATTTTAAAAAACCTGATAATTGCTACAGGTTCTAAACCGAAAACTTTACCGGGATTGGATATTGATGAAGAGCAGATTCTGACTTCACAGGGAGCTCTGGAAATGAAGGCGCTTCCTTCTTCTATGACGATTATTGGCGGCGGTGTCATCGGAATTGAATGGGCATCTATGCTGAATGACTTTGGTGTGCAGGTCACTGTACTGGATCGTCTGGAGCGCATTTTGGCGACGGAAGATCATGAAGTCGCAGCGACAGTCCAGAAGGCTCTGGAAAAGCGCGGTGTGACATTCAGATTAGGTGCAGCAATTCGAACGGATTCTATTCAGAAGCAACCAGGAGAAGTGACGGTTTCTTACCAGATGGGTGCGCAGGAATATTCAGTCAGCAGTGAAAGACTGCTAGTATCTGTGGGCCGGGACTCAGTCATCGATGATATCGGTTTGCAAAACACTGAAATCCAAGTGGAAAAAGGTACGATTCAGACGAATAAATTTTATCAAACGAAAGACCAGCATATTTATGCAATCGGAGATGTGATCGGCGGACTTCAATTGGCGCATATGGCGGAGCATGAAGGGCTACTTGCTGTCGATCATATAGCGGGTATCAAGCGTGAACCTTTGGATATGGATGCAGTTCCGCGCTGTGTATATTCGTTTCCGGAGACAGCTGCTGTCGGTCTGACAGAAAAGCAGGCAGAAGAACGCGGGATCAACGTGAAAGTAGGAAAGTTTCCATTTAAAGCGAATGGAAAAGCATTGGTGAATGGTTATGCAGAAGGTTTTGTGAAAGTTCTGGCTGATCAGGACAGTGACGATATCATCGGCGTTCATATGGTAGGTCCGCATGTTACAGATCTCATTTCCGAAGCCGGTCTTGCTATGGTTCTCAATGCAGTTCCTTGGGAAGTATCTTCTGCGATACACCCGCACCCGACATTATCTGAAGCACTCAGCGAAGCGGCTTTGGCTGTTGAAGGCATTGCCATTCACATGTGAAGGAGGAAGCAGAATGAATAATCGTCATATCGAATTGGGTCTGACAGATGAAGCCGTGCTGCAAATGTACGAAACAATGCTGATGGCACGGCGTTTGGACGAACGCATGTGGTTGCTGAACCGTTCAGGGAAAATACCGTTTGTCATTTCTTGTCAAGGACAGGAAGCTGCCCAAGTGGGAGCGGCATTTGCCCTGAATCATAAGAAAGACTGGATTGCGCCATACTATCGGGACATGGGAATTGTGCTGCATTTTGGCATGACACCCAAAGAGCTGATGTTGTCGGCATTTGCGAAAGCAGAAGACCCAAACTCGGGCGGCAGACAGATGCCCGGACATTTTGGTCAGCGCAAAAATCGCATAATTACCGGGTCTTCTCCAGTTACTACACAGCTGCCGCACGCAGTGGGAGTGGCGCTGGCTGCGAAAATGAATAAAGAAGATTTCATTACGTTCGTTACGTTAGGCGAAGGCTCATCCAATCAGGGAGACTTCCATGAAGGGATGAACTTTGCCGGCGTGCATAAACTGCCGGCTGTCATCATGGTGGAAAATAATAAATATGCAATTTCTGTTCCTGTCAGTAAACAGCTGGCCTGCGAACACGTATCTGACCGCGCAGCAGGGTATGGAATGCCAGGAATCACCGTGGACGGCACTGATCCTTTAACGGTGTATGAAGCGGTGAAGGAAGCTGCAGATCGTGCGAGAAGCGGTGAAGGTCCTACGCTAGTTGAAGCAGTATGCTATCGGCTGACGGCGCATTCTTCAGATGATGACCAGCGTTTGTATCGTGACGCAGAAGAGCTGGAAAATGAAAAAAAACTTGATCCTTTACTGACTTTTCTTCATTACTTACAGGAAACAGAGCTGTTAACTGAAGACAAGCATGATGAAATAGAACAGCGGGTTAAAGAAATTGTCGATGAAGCGACGGAATATGCAGAAGCAGCTCCCTATGCAAAACCTGAACATGCGATGCGTTATGTTTATGAGGAAAAAGGAGGCGGAGCATAATGGCCGTTCGTTCATTTATCGATGCCATTAACCTGGCAATGAAAGAAGAAATGGAACGTGATGATCAAGTATTCGTACTTGGAGAAGATGTCGGCCGAAAAGGTGGTGTATTCAAAGCGACGATCGGCTTATACGAGCAGTTTGGCGAATACCGTTCGCTCGATACTCCTCTTGCAGAATCTGCCATTGCAGGAGTCGCAATCGGTGCTGCGATGTACGGCATGCGGCCGATTGCAGAAATGCAATTTGCGGATTTCATTATGCCGGCTGTGAATCAAATTGTTTCAGAAGCCGCGAAGATCCGATATCGGTCAAATAATGACTGGTCTTGTCCGATTGTAATCCGGGCACCATTTGGCGGAGGCGTACACGGTGCGCTTTATCACTCGCAGTCTGTGGAATCGATGTTCGCATCCACACCTGGTCTGAAAATCGTCATCCCTTCCACTCCGTATGATGCAAAAGGTTTGCTGAAAGCGGCTGTGCGGGATGAAGATCCTGTTCTGTTCTTTGAACATAAGCGTGCGTACCGTTTGATAAAAGGCGAAGTGCCTGATGAAGATTATGTACTGCCGATCGGAAAAGCAGACATCAAGCGCGAGGGTGATGATATTACAATCATTACGTATGGTCTTTGCGTCCATTTCGCCCTGCAAGCTGCAGAACGTCTACAGGAAGACGGGATTTCGGTTCACCTTCTGGATTTAAGAACAGTGTATCCGCTGGACCGTGAAGCAATTATCGAAGCCGCTTCCAAAACAGGCAAGGTATTATTGGTGACGGAAGATAATCTCGAAGGCAGTATTATGAGTGAAGTGGCTGCCATCATTGCGGAGCATTGTCTATTTGAACTGGATGCCCCGGTCAAACGGCTGGCTGCACCGGATGTACCTGCTATGCCTTACGCGCCTTCGATGGAAAAGTTTTTTATGATGAATCCGGAAAAGGTAGAAAAAGCAGCAAGGGAATTAGCGGAATTCTAGTCTAAGGAGGCGCGTAGGATGGCAATCCAAAAAATTACCATGCCGCAGCTGGGGGAGAGTGTCACAGAAGGAACTATTGAAAAGTGGCTCGTGCAGCCCGGTGATGCGGTTGAAAAATATGATGCATTGGCTGAAGTGACAACTGATAAAGTGACTGCTGAAATACCTTCTTCATTTGCAGGGAAAATCACGGAGATTATTGCAAATGAAGGCGAGACAATTGAAGTAGGCGGGACAGTCTGCCTGATTGAAGCTGAAGGTACAGCTGCACAGCAGCAGCCGGTTGTGGAATCTGCAGAAACAACCGTTCGACCTGAGCAAGAACGAAGTGCACAGCAAGCGCAACCGGCAAAACCGTCAGCGAAACTTGCTGCTAGAGGAAAAGCCGCAGGCCGCTATTCGCCTGCTGTCTTAAGACTGTCACAAGAACACGAGATTGATCTGTCTCAAGTATCGGGTTCTGGCAGAGAAGGTCGAATCACCAGGAAAGACCTATTGGCTTTCATTGAAGACGGCGGGTCTCAAACGGCTCAGGCGGTTACGGAACAGCCGTCTGCTGCCTCAGAAAAACAGCCGGTACAACAGGAGCTGACTTATACAGATAATGAAAAGTCTGGTTTCGAACAGAATGTCACGCCGAATGTACAGCTTGAAAACGGAGATATTGAAATTCCGGTAACAAGTATCCGGCGCGCGATTGCAAAAAATATGGTGCGTTCCGTAACAGAGGCACCCCATGCCTGGACAATGATCGAAGTGGATGTCACGGAACTAGTGGCTCTGCGTGATGGTGTGAAAGATGAATTCAAAGAAAAAGAAGGATTTAACTTAACGTATTTCGCCTTTTTCATCAAAGCCGTTTCACAGGCGCTGAAAGAATTTCCGGCTGTCAACTCCATGTGGGCAGGCGACAAAATCGTCATGAAAAAAGACGTCAATATTTCGATCGCCGTGGCGACGGACGAAGCACTTTATGTACCGGTCATTAAGCAGACTGATGAAAAAACGATAAAAGCGCTGGCCCGTGATATTCACGAACTGGCAGGTAAAGTGCGCAATGGTAAACTGCAGACGAAAGATATGCAGGGCGGCACGTTCACAGTCAATAACACGGGTTCATTTGGATCGGTGCAGTCAATGGGGATTATCAATTATCCGCAGGCTGCTATTCTGCAGGTGGAGACGATCGTAAAACGCCCGGTTGTGATGAATAACGGCATGGTCGCCATTCGTGATATCGTCAATTTATGTTTATCACTCGATCACCGCGTGCTCGATGGATTAGTCTGCGGAAGATTCCTTGCGCGTGTGAAAGAATTATTGGAGAATATGTCGAAAGACCAGACTTCTTTATATTAATGCCTGACAACCTTCAGATTATTGCTGAAGGTTGTTTTTCAACGTAAGTTTTAATAGTTAGGTAAATTCGGTCTGTACCAAAATCGGTTCTTGAAAACTTGTCATGTCTGTATTGCGAAAATGATGCTGCAGTTTAAATCCGCTTCGGCGCTGGGGGATTGCCTTACGCGATAAGCCTACTGGCGAAGGGCATGCATCATTGCCTTAATTTCTGCAAAGAACGCAGAAATACGGCAAAGCGAACCCTTCGCTGTTCGCTTCGCAACGGCCGACCCCGCAGTTGCGCCTACGCTTTTGCTAGAAAATGTATGTCGTGTTGCCTTTCGGCAGAGTATGAGTTAAGTTGGCGTGGTTTCGTTTCTCGACTTTGTAAACACTTTTATCACAAGGATCTAAACCTTTGCAGAATGCTAAGTATTGCATAAAACGCCTTACCTATCGTAATAGTCTCAGATATTTTGCTCCTACTGCCTTCTCGCACAAAAATTATTAAAACACCAGCCAGTGTACCGGAGTGGAAGGCGGCGACTCTGGGAGGATCAGCCCGACAGGTGAGACAACTTGCGGGAGCGCAGCGACCAAGTTGGCTCACCGCGGGCCCTCCAGAACGCGTCCGCCTGGAACGCAGGGGAACGGTCTTCTACCCACCTACCATTCTATACTGCGCAATCACGGTCAAATCCATGAAATAGACTGTCAAGCACATGTTATTGTGAAGAGGCAAATTAGCTAATAACTTCTAATTTGCCTCTTTCTTCATCTAGCACACTGCGGTACACTAGAACTAATGAAGGTTTACAAGATGGAAGGAGCACCAGTATGCCGATACATAATATGAAAGCCTTTGCATTTGAGGCGCCGAGTTATGATGAATGGAAGGAAGCGGCTGTTCAGTCATTGAAAGGGAAATCTTTTGAATCCCTGCTGACTAAAACTGCTGAAGGAATTGATTTGCTTCCTTTATATACGAAAGAAGATATTGACCAGCAGCAGATTTCGCGTGTGACGAAGCCGCAATTTGGCTGGACAATTGCCCAGCCTGCCGCTGCAGAAAATGGAGAGCAGTTTCTTCTTCAGTTGACAGAGTCGCTGGAAAGAGGCAATCAGGCAATCACATATAACGGGTTAAAAGCAATGGTCTGGACGGAAGAGGAATTGCGGCAGTTAGCACAATTGCTGACAAAGCATCCGGTTCTGCTCATGGATATTGAAAAAGACGATCCTATTATGCAAGCCTTTACATTTGTTGAGGAATCTGATCGCGCTGCAGTCAAAGGGATAGTGATAAGCGATACCGCTGTTCTTCCTGGCAAATTCCCTAATATCCGTACAAAAGGCGCTGACTTATGGACAGTACATCATGAAGGTGCAGATGCAGTAACGGAATTGGCGTTAAGTTTGGCAATTGCTGCTGAAAAGGCCGAGGAAGCCGGTTCATTCGAAGAGTTCACTGAAGGGTTTTATGCACGATTTGCTTCAGATACGCATTTCTTCATGGAAATTGCGAAATTCCGGTCGTTCCGCGTTTTGTGGAAACTTTTCAACGATGCCTATGGCGTGGCAAACGCGAAACAGGTTCCGCTGGTGGCCATTACCTCATTGCGTTCTTATTCGAAACTTGATCCGTATGTAAACTTGCTGCGCGGTGGAAATGCGGCATTTGCTGCTGTTCTTGGAGGAGCAGATTGGCTGACTGTCCTGCCGCATGATGTTTTAACCGGCACATCGCCGGGCTCCAATCGATATGCCCGAAATATTCAGCTGATATTGAAAGAGGAAACACATATTGATCAAGTGCTCGATCCTGCAGGCGGTTCCTATTTCATTGAGACATTAACTGCTGAATTGGTTCGCAAGTCGTGGGATAAGTTCCTGACAATCGAGGAGATGGGCGGTTACCAGTCATACTTGCAGTCAGGCGAACTCAGCAGGCAGTTTGCACAGCGGCAGAAGGAAGCAGCTGTCGGCAAAAAGACAATGATCGGAACGAATGTCTATGCGGAGTTAACGGATATAAATCTTGCAGAATCACCGGAAATTGCCGTGACGAAACGGTTAGCAGAGCCTTTTGAAAATCTTCGTGCGCGTCAGCAGGAAAGTCTGCCGAAAACGGTCCTGATCAATTTCGGTGCCCTGAAAGATTATAAGCCGCGTGCTGACTTTGTCAGTGGATTTTTGGCAGTCGGCGGAATTGAAGCGCAATGGAGCCCTTCATTCGAATCAATTGATCAAGCGCTCGGTTGGATTAGCGAACAGCAGCCTGATTATGCAGTGCTTTGTGCTTCGGCAGCGCAGTCAGAAGAGGTTATTGCCGAATTCCTTAACATGCAGAAAACGAACTGTGTAATCGATGCAGCAGGTAAATACGATCAGGATGTTGAAGATCAATGGCTTGCTGCTGGTCTGCACGGCTTCATTTTTGCGGGACAGGATAAAATCGACAAGTTGAATGAAATTGCACACATCAAGAAAGGGGGGCTCCCAGGTGAGTAAACCCGATTTTCGTAAAGTGAATATTGAGCAGTCATTGAATGAACTGTCGCAATTTGCACAGACAAAAGAAGATTTCACTACAAATGAAGGCATCAAGGTCTCTCCTGTCTACACAGCGGAAGATGTTGAGGCAACAGAACATTTACAAGACTATCCGGGAATTGCGCCGAATACCCGCGGTCCCTATCCGACGATGTATGTGGCGCGCCCATGGACAGTCAGACAATACGCAGGGTTCTCGACTGCTGAAGAAAGTAATGCATTTTACAGAAGAAACTTGGCAATGGGGCAGAAAGGTCTGTCTGTTGCTTTTGATCTGGCAACTCACCGGGGCTATGACTCCGATCACCCGCGGGTAACCGGTGATGTGGGGAAAGCAGGCGTTGCCATTGATTCGATTGAAGATATGAAAATTTTATTCGACGGAATACCGCTCGATCAAATGTCTGTTTCGATGACCATGAATGGCGCTGTACTGCCTGTTATGGCATTTTATATTGTCGCGGCAGAAGAGCAGGGCGTTCCTGCTGAAAAACTTTCAGGAACGATTCAGAACGATATCCTGAAAGAATATATGGTGCGAAATACGTATATATTCCCGCCGGCTATGTCCATGCGGATTATTGCAGATATTTTTGCATATACGTCAAAAAATATGCCGAAATTCAACTCGATTTCGATTTCTGGGTATCACATGCAGGAAGCTGGTGCTACAGCAGATATCGAGCTTGCCTATACATTGGCGGACGGGTTGGAGTATGTGCGGACGGGTCTGCAGGCAGGAATCGATATTGATTCATTTGCTCCGCGATTGTCGTTTTTCTGGGCGATCGGCATGAATTATTTCATGGAAATTGCGAAAATGAGAGCAGCGAGAAAAATCTGGGCGCAGATGATGCAGTCATTCGATCCGAAAAATCCAAAAACACTTGCACTGCGCACACACTCCCAGACATCCGGCTGGAGCCTGACGGAACAGGATCCGTTCAACAACGTCACACGCACACTTGTTGAAGCAAATGCAGCTGCGATGGGCCATACGCAGTCACTGCACACCAACGCACTGGACGAAGCAATCGCACTGCCGACAGACTTTTCCGCACGGATTGCCCGGAATACCCAGTTATTTCTTCAGGAAGAGACGATGATGACGAAAGTAATCGATCCATGGGGCGGCTCTTATTATGTGGAAAAACTGACTGAAGAACTGATGGAAAAAGCATGGGATTTAATTGAAGAAATTGAGTCGCTTGGCGGAATGGCAGAAGCAATTGAGACAGGGTTGCCGAAAATGAAAATTGAAGAGGCGGCAGCAAAACGTCAGGCGAAAATAGACTCTAAAGCAGAAACAATTGTCGGTGTAAATAAATACCGCCTGGATACAGAAGATGCGATTGATATTCTCGATATTGATAACACACTCGTGCGTCAGAAACAAATTGACCGCATCAATAAAATGAAACACGATCGCAATGAGCAGAATGTCGAAGATGCATTGAAGGCGATTGCCGAGTCTGCAGAGAGCGGAGAGGGAAATCTTCTCGCACTGGCAGTTGACGCGGCAAGAGCGCGTGCAACAATTGGTGAAATATCCGATGCGATTGAATCTGTTTCAGGACGTCATAAGGCGGTGATCCGTTCAGTGAGCGGTGTATACAGCTCTAATTTCTCGAATGAAGAAGAGATTCAGGAAGTTACAGACATGACAGAGGAGTTTTTGGAGAATGAAGGTCGCCGGCCGCGCATTCTTATTGCAAAGATGGGACAGGACGGACATGACCGCGGTGCGAAAGTGATCGCCTCTTCGTTTGCCGATTTAGGATTTGACGTGGATATCGGACCGTTATTTCAAACGCCTGAAGAAACCGCTTTGCAGGCGGCAGAAAACGATGTGCATGTGATCGGCGTCAGTTCACTGGCTGCAGGACATAAAACACTGGTGCCGACATTGCGTGAAGAACTGAAGAAAATTGGCCGTGAAGATATTTTAGTTGTCGTAGGCGGAGTGATACCGGCACAGGATTATGATTTCTTGCGTAAAAATGGTGCAGCCGCCATCTTTGGACCTGGTACAGTGATTCCGGTGGCAGCCCAAAAAGTCATTGAAGAAATCTACAGACAACTGGGGTACGAGGAAGTGACGGATTGACAAACAGACAAAATGGAGCAGATGATTCAGCCATGCATGTCATGCGCGGTATCGAGTCGACACATGACGGGTTTATAGCCTCTTCACGTAAGCGCTTTGTTAAGAAAGCTTCTCCTGAAAAAGATCTGGAGTCTTTACGCACGGAAATCGAAAAAGGTTCCCGGCTTCATTTAGCAAAAGGCATCACGCTGCTTGAAAGTACGAAACAGAGTGATAAGAAACTTGGTCAGGAAGTACTGACGAAATTACTGCCAAAGACAGGAAACTGTATTCGCATCGGCATTACTGGTGTTCCGGGAGCAGGTAAGAGTACATTTATCGAAGCATTTGGATTGATGCTTGCGAATAGGGGCCATAAAGTCGCGGTTCTTGCGATCGATCCCAGTTCCACGCTGACAGGCGGCAGCATACTGGGTGATAAGACTCGGATGGAAGAGTTGGCACGCCATAACAATGCGTTTATCCGTCCATCGCCGTCCGCTGGTACGCTCGGCGGTGTGCATAAGAAAACCCGTGAAACAATGCTGCTCTGTGAAGCGGCGGGATATGATGTGATTCTTATTGAAACGGTCGGTGTCGGACAGGGAGAAACCATTGTCCGGGGCATGGTTGATTATTTCCTGCTGCTCGTTCTGACTGGTGCAGGGGATGAACTGCAAGGGATGAAAAAGGGCATCATGGAGCTGACAGACGGCGTTGTGGTTCATAAAAATGACGGCGGCAATATGCCGATGGTGAAAAAGACCGTACGTGAATATAAACGGATCCTTCATATGCTGCAGCCGGCTTCTCCGGGCTGGACTTCTACTGCCCAGCCGGTTTCTTCTATTGAACATACCGGATTGCAGGAAGTATGGGAAACTATTTTAGAGTTCCGGCAGGCTATGCAGGATAATAATTATTGGAATATGAGAAGACAGCTTCAAACGAAAGATTGGTTTCATTCGATGATAAAAGATCATCTAATCGATTCGTTTTTTGCGGAAGAAGGACGCAAGAATCAGGTAAAAGGGCTAGAACAGGAACTGCTTGACGGAAGCGTGACAGTTTCAGGAGCAATAGACCGATTGTTTCCTTCTTGATTCGGGGCTGTTTATGCTATGATTGAAGAAGATGGCCGGTTCATTGAGAAATGTGGCTGTGGCGATCAAAATTAATTATATTGAAAGGAGATACTATACATGACTATGAACTTTGATTTTTACATGAACGATATTACGAGCCAGGCGAGATCCGAGATGGAAGCGAGCGGCTATGAGCAATTGCAGACACCTGAACAAGTGGAGGAAGCTTTCAAACGTTCCGGAACGACACTAGTTATGGTGAACTCAGTGTGCGGCTGTGCAGGGGGAATCGCACGTCCGGCGGCAGCTCATGCAGTACATTATGACAAGCGTCCGGATCATCTGGTTACTGTGTTTGCAGGACAGGATAAAGAAGCAACTGCACAGGCGCGTATGCACTTTGGTGAAGACCACATTCCTTCTTCCCCGTCATTTGCATTGCTTAAAGATGGAGAACTTGTATCAGAAGTCGGCCGTTTTGAAATTGAAGGCCACGACCCGATGTCAGTTGTCGTAAATCTTCAGAGCCAATTTGAAGAGCACTGCGAAGAACTTTAATCGTTTTATCCAAATAAAAAAACAGTTCGCATGATTACCATGCGAACTGTCATTACATTAAAAGAGCATGCTGAGACCCATGAACAGGGTGGAAGCGACCATAGCGGCGACCATAATATAGACAATGACTTTTTGAACTTTTTTATTACTCATTCAACTAAACTCCTTACATGTTGAGATAGGTATAGCTTTATTTTAACAGAATTACGTACTTTTACAACTGGAATGGCCGTTCGGAGATTGAATTACTACTATCTGGGCAAAGGGGAAATGCCGCGTGAATAAAGTCGATCATATAGGGATTGCAGTAAAAAATATGGAAGAATCATTAGAATACTACATACATACACTCGGATTGGAAGTTATGGCGATCGAAGAAGTGGAAAGCCAGGGCGTTAAAGTCGCTTTCATTGACGCACATAATGTGAAGATCGAATTGCTGGAACCGATGTCCGAAGCCAGTCCGATTGCCAAATTTATTGAAAAACGCGGTGAAGGGGTTCACCATATTGCTTTTGGCGTCTCGGATATTCGTACGAGAATGCAAGAGTTGAAAGAAAAAGGGGTAAATCTGCTGCAGGATGAGCCGAAACCGGGAGCAGGCGGAGCGGAAGTCGCGTTTATGCATCCGAAATCATCTTATGGCGTGCTATATGAATTATGTGAAAAGACAAAGGGGGAATAAGAGATGGATATTTACGATAAAATTAATGAGCTGTATGACAAGAAACGTGAGATTGAGCTGGGCGGCGGAGACGAACGGATCATTAAACAGCATGAAAAAGGCAAACTTACAGCCCGCGAGCGGATTGAACTGTTAGTGGATGAAGGGTCTTTCGTAGAGTTAAATCCATTTGTTGTTCACCGGACAATCGACTTCGGCATGGACAAACAAGTTGGTCCCGGCGACGGTGTCGTAACAGGCTATGCAAAAATCCACGGCCGTCCAATTTACTTATTCTCTCAGGACTTCACTGTATTCGGCGGCGCGCTCGGAGAAATGCATGCGATGAAAATAGCGAATGTCATGGATCTGGCAGCAAAAAACGGGGCGCCTTTTATTGGGCTGAATGACTCGGGCGGTGCACGTATCCAGGAAGGCGTGCTGTCGCTGGACGGATACGGTGAGATTTTCTACCGCAACTCGATTTATTCAGGTGTAATTCCTCAGATTTCCGTCATTCTTGGACCGTGTGCAGGCGGCGCCGTCTATTCACCTGCGATTACAGATTTCGTCATTATGACGGACCAGACCAGCCAGATGTTCATTACCGGACCGAAAGTTATCGAAACGGTGACAGGTGAAAAAATCACTTCAGAGGGGCTCGGCGGAGCAAAAGTCCATAATACGATTAGCGGAAACGCGCATTTACGTGGAGCAAACGAGCATGAAGTATTGGATAAAGTCCGTGACCTGCTGTCTTATTTGCCGCAGAATAACACGGAAAAGACACCGATCCAGCCTTATGAAGAACAAAATGACTATCGCGAAGATTTAGCGGATGTAGTGCCATTCGAAACTATCCGGCCTTATGATGTGCGTAAAGTATTGGAGCATGTTGTCGATGAAGGGTCATTCTTTGAAATACAGCCGGAGTTCGCAAAAAACGCTGTTGTCGGCTATGCACGGATGAAAGGCGAAACAGTTGGATTCGTCTGTAATCAGCCGAAAGTAATGGCTGGCGGATTGGATATCGATTCCTCTGATAAAATTGCGCGTTTTATCCGCACTTGCGATTCATTCAATATTCCATTGATCACGTTTGAAGACGTAACGGGTTTCTTCCCTGGAATCAAACAGGAGCACGGAGGAATCATCCGTCATGGAGCAAAGATTCTTTATGCATATTCGGAAGCGACTGTTCCGAAAATCACATTAATTTTGCGTAAGGCATTTGGCGGTGCGTATGTAGCTTTGAACTCTAAATCAATCGGTGCAGACGTTGTTTATGCCTGGCCAAATGCAGAAGTTGCGGTAATGGGAGCAGAAGGCGCCGCGAACATTATCTTTGCACGGGATATTGCGAACAGTGACGATCCTGAAGCGATGCGCACAGCTAAAATTGAAGAATATCGTGAAAAGTTTGCAAATCCATACGTTGCTGCTTCCCATGGTATGATTGATGATGTAATCGATCCGCGTGAAACTCGTATTAAATTACTGCAGGCACTCGAAATGATGCGTAATAAACACGAAGATCGTCCAAAGAAAAAACACGGAAATATACCTCTATAAGTAAGGGAGTCTTTTTGGTGAATGAACAGCGATTGCTAAATGAATTTTTAGAATTAGTACAGATTGATTCTGAAACGAAGAATGAACGCCAGATTGCAGATGTATTGAAGAAGAAACTGGAAGCACTCGGTTTTGATGTAACAGAAGATGATACGAGCAAGAAAACAGGACACGGGGCAGGAAACTTGATTGCCAATTTGAAGGGATCAAATTCATCGGCAGACCCTATTTATTTCACTTGTCATATGGATACTGTCGTCCCTGGACGGCAAATTAAGCCTGTCGTAAAAGAAGACGGCTATATCTACAGTGACGGTTCAACCATTTTAGGTGCGGATGATAAAGCAGGAATCGCCGCTTTGCTGGAACTTGCGAAAATCCTTCAGGAACAGGGCAACAAACATGGAGATATTCAGTTCATTATTACAGCAGGCGAAGAAAGCGGTTTGGTCGGAGCGAGAGAAATGGATCCGAAGCTGTTGAAAGCTAAATATGGTTTCGCAGTCGACAGTGATGGAAAAGTAGGCGGCATCGTTACCGCGGCTCCTTACCAGTCGAAACTTTGGACGACAATCTATGGAAAGACAGCCCATGCCGGTGTGGCTCCTGAAAAAGGAATCTCCGCGATCACTCTCGCTGCGAAATCGATAGCGGGAATGAAGCTTGGACGGATCGATGACGAGACAACAGCTAATATCGGCAGATTTGAAGGCGGTAAAGCGACAAATATCGTTTGCGAGGAAGCGTTCATTCTTTCAGAAGTGCGCTCGATCAATCCTGATAAAATGCAGCAGCAAATCGATCTGATGACAGAAAAATTTGCGTCTACTACAAGTACACTCGGCGGTAGAGCGGAGACGAAAACAGAGCTGATGTACCCCGGTTTTAATTTATCCGAAGATGAGCAGGTCGTGCAAGTTGCGATGGAAGCTATTCGAACTATCGGACGCGAGCCGAACATTATGACGAGCGGCGGCGGAAGCGATGGAAATGTATTTAACGGTATGGGAGTCCCGACTGTTACTTTATCTGTCGGATATGAAGAAATTCATACCAAAAATGAACGTATGCCTGTCGAAGAACTGAATAAGTTGGCAGAATTATTACTGGAGATCGTACAGCAGACATCTAAGAAAGCTGACTGATCCTTCAAACCCACTGTATGAAAGAAGGGGCAACTATGCAAACTGTTATTGTGCGGACTGGAAATGAAGAATATGCGCTGCCTGTAGAATCAGTTGTTTCCATAGAGAAACTTGAATACATCACGCCGATTCCCCATCTGCCTGAATACTTACTTGGTCTGATGAAGGCACGAGGAGAATTGGTGCCAATTTTAGATTTCAGTCAAATTCTATATCATAAACCTACTCCGCGGGACGAAGAATCACATGTCGTGGTGTTAACGACGAATCAGCTGGAAGTCGGGCTGCTAGTACTAGACGCAAAAGAAATTTTGGAGCTGCCGGAAGAAAAACTAACTTCTACTGCGCTGAAAGCCTATTCCAAGACGCCTTATTTCACTACAGTCGCAAATCTGGAAGACCGAGTGATTACGGTTATCGACCCGGATATTTTGGCAACTTCACTTTCAGGCATGGATGAAATTTCGGCTTATATGAAAGAACAGCGCCAGTCAGCAGAATAAGATCAAGATCAGCAAGATGATGAATACATTCAGCAAGTGACATAGACTTTGAAAAAGTGGCAGGCTGAAGCTGGTTTGCCATTTTTTTCTGTTGATTCAGCCGCTCGATAAATTAAAGAAAGAATGGTGTATATATGATGGAACTCACTTCAGCGAGTCCGCGAGTCATCATGCATCTTGATATGAACAGTTTTTTCGCTTCAGTCGAACAAGTGGCTGATCCAAAATTAAAAGGAATTCCACTTGCTGTAGCAGGTAATCCAAAAGAACGACGAGGCATTCTTGTTACTTGTTCTTATGAGGCAAGGGCATATGGAGTTTATACTACGATGACTGTAGGGGAAGCGAAACGGCTCTGTCCTCAACTGACAATTGTGCCGCCCCGTCATGAGCTTTACCGCCAAATGTCTGATTCGGTGTTTGAAATTCTGCGCAGCTACACAGAATGGGTCGAGCCTGTATCTATAGATGAAGCCTATATCGACACGACGGAGATCGGCGGGCTGACAAATGCCTTTGATTTGGCATCAGAAATACAGCTGCGGATTTTGAGAGAACTGGATCTGCCGTGCTCCATCGGAATCGCGCCCAATAAATTCCTGGCCAAAACCGCTTCTGATATGAAAAAACCGATGGGCATTACCATTTTGCGCAAGCGGCAGGTTCCGGAGATTCTGTGGCCGCTGCCGGTCATTGAAATGCACGGCATCGGCAAACGAACGGAAGAGAAATTGCAGAATGCAGGCATTAAAACTATTGGAGATCTGGCAGCAGCAGAGAAAATTACAATTGAAGGTTTATTGGGGAAGAATGGTGTTCGCCTGCAGAAACGTGCCCACGGAATCGACACACGTCCAATTGATCCTGAAAGTGCGGATGAGCGCAAAAGTATCGGTAGTTCCACTACTCTGCCGATTGATCTGACAGAACTTGATGAGTGTATCCCGATTTTTGAACGTTTGGCGGTGAAAGTAGCAAAGCGGCTGGAGGCCAAATCGCTAGCGGGTGTGACTATTACGATACAGATTCGCTATTCGGACTGGCAAAATACATCAAGAAGCCGAACGGTTCATCAAGCGGTCTATGCAGCGGATGATATTACCGCCGTCGCGTTGGAGCTATTTATAAGACACTGGAACAATGAACCTGTCAGGCTGCTGGGTGTAACAGTCGGAAACGTAATCGAACGGCATGAAATGGTTGAGCAGCTGACATTTGATAATTACGAACAGCTGGAAAAAGAATTTCAGATGGATCAGCTTGTTTCAAATCTGACTGAACGTTTCGGTGATGGGGTTATTAAAAAAGGATGGTCAAATAAGTAGGAAGGAGAGAGAATGATGGATATTGAATTTTTAGGCACTGGAGCTGGCATGCCGTCAAAACAGCGCAATACATCTGCTCTTGTATTGGATCTGACGGATGAAAACAGAGAAAACTGGCTGTTTGACTGCGGTGAAGCAACACAGCATCAACTCTTGCACAGTCACATCAAACCGCGTAAAATCACGAAAATTTTCATTACTCATCTGCACGGTGACCATATTTTCGGCTTGCCGGGGTTTCTCAGTTCCCGCGCATTTCTGGGAGGGGTGGACCCTGTTGATCTATACGGGCCTGCCGGCTTGAAAGAATGGCTGGAGCATACGTATAAAGTGACAGGAACGCATCTTCCTTACAAGCTGAATATCCATGAAGTAACAGATGGCCTGTTGTTGGAAAGCAATGAATTCAGAGTATATGCGAAAGAGGTTCAGCACGTCGTCAGGAGCTTTGGCTATCGAATTGAACAGAAAGATTTGCCCGGCACTCTGCTGATCGACAAGGCTGTTGAGAAAGGTGTGCCAAAGGGTCCGCTGCTGCAAAAGCTGAAGGATGGACATGATATCCTATTGGAAAACGGCATTACAGTTTACAGCAAGAATGTTACAACTGAACGAAAAAAAGGGTTCATCATTACGGTGATTGGCGACACATCTTACTGTGAAGCTGCTGTTGAACTGGCTGACTGTGCAGACATTCTTATTCACGAAGCGACTTTTACGAATGAATACGCAAAAGGCGCAAAAGAGTTCGGACATTCCACTATTGTGGAGGCGGCAACGATTGCCAAACGAGCACATGTTAAAAATTTGATTGTCAATCATATCAGTGCACGTTTCCTGCCGGGGGAGATGCCAGAATTTCTGGCGGAAGGGGAAGCGGTATTTCCACATCTATCGATTGCAGAAGACTTTATGCGCTTTCAATGGAAAAATAATGAGTTGACTTGTCTGACTAAAAAATAAGCAGCCTGGCCCTGAATCAAGGGACTGGCTGCTTATTTTTTCATTAAGATAATACACCTAATTCACGTGATCTCGCTTCTGCACTCTTGATACAGTCTGCGATCACCGATTTAAAGTCGTGACTTTCCAATGCCTGCAATCCGGCTGCCGTCGTGCCTCCGGGACTTGTCACATTCATGCGCAGAGTACTCGGTTCTTCACCAGTAGTTTTCAACATGGCTGCAGCCCCTTCAAGCGTCTGCAAAATCAATTCGCGTGCAACAGCCGCCTGCAGACCTTGTGCAGCCGCCGCCTCTTCAAGCGCTTCGACCAAATAATAAATATAGGCCGGGCCGCTGCCGGAAAGGGCTGTGACGATGTGGAGTTCGTCTTCATCCACCACTTTTACAATACCGATCGCACCCAGCAGGTTCAAAATCGACTGCTGCATCTCTAGTGAGACTTCTTCATTGAATGCGATTCCACTTGCTGATTTACCGATGGTTGCGGAAGTGTTTGGCATGGACCGGGCAATCGGCCGTTTCCCAAGACCCTTTTCAAAAGTATCGATTGAAGTACCGGCTATAACAGAAAGAATAGCTGTGTTTTCTGTAAGCAACGGCCGGATATCCTGCATAACCTGCTGAATATCTTTCGGTTTAGTTGCCAATACCACTAAGTCGATTTCTTTCATGAATGAACGGTCTTCACAAACTTTCGTAATGCCGTATCGTGATTCTAAATGACAAAGTCTGTCAGAGTCTGAACGATTCATGACGTAAACTTGTTTTCCAGGCAGTACTTCCTGTTCCACAATGCCGGCGATAATTGCTTCCGCCATCGATCCGGCTCCTACAAATAAAATCTTTTCCATCTCTATCCATCCTTACTGCTCGTTCATTTTTAATTTCACTGAATTATGTCATGTACGTAACTGAATGTCAAACAGGCAGGACGTTCTGTCAGCCTTGGGCAAACAGATAGATGATAAATATAACAATCAGGACACCAATTGAAACGAGCGCCACTTTTATGAAACTGATTGGATAATTGCCTGATACTTTTCCTGACTGTCCATTGACGATAAACTGATATACTTTTTGATTGAATTGGAAGGAAGAGATCCATAAAGGAAGCAGCAAATGTTTATAGGTAATGTCTGAGTAATCAGTAGAAACATTGACTACTTCCACAATATCGCCCGCTACGCTGCCTTCAATTCCGCTGACAATTCGCTGTTCCATATAGTTCTGTGCTTTTTTAAATCCTTGCTGCAAGGAGACCGAATAGCGCTCCGCTAAAAAGCCGGACATATATTCCGTTTTATAATCAGTTAATGCGTCCAGCTGAAAAGGCTGCACTTTTTGCAGCAGCTTTGCATCTACAGTAGTCGACGCTTTGATTAATACGTCATCAAAAAACTTTCGGTAATTACCGCTTTGCTGGTGCCATCGGATTTTCCGGACTTGTTCCGTTACGGTTTTAGGTTTGCCGTCTTCATATATGGTACGTGTTTCAGTTACATAATAATAGTTTCCTACCCGGACGACATAATGAGAAAAGGTCTTGCTGTCATACGTCCAATAGGGCAGGTAGGCGCCTGAAATTTTATTCAGACGGTAGGTTTCTTTTAATTTCGAAGGTGCAAAGAAATGCCCCTTGATCCAATCCCGGAATTTCGCATGCGCTTCTTCTTTGGAAACATGGAAAGGAATGACTAGTCCCGGTGCAATGCCTGCATCATGTTCGGTCACAGCGATATGCGAGGAGCCGCAAAATGAACAGAAATCTGCCACAACATTTGCGTCAAGCACGGATTCCGCCCCGCAGTTACTGCAGGAAAATACCCGGACATCATCTTTCCATAAATGGTTCAGATCGGTGCCGGCTTTTTCGAAGTCCAGTTCGACATTCTGATCAAATGTGGCTTCGATCGGGATTTCGTGACTGCAGAAAGGGCACTTTAAACTGCCTGAAGCAGGATCAAACTCCGTATTGCCGCCGCATGAAGGACATTTAATATTTTCTGTGTCTTCTTTTAAAGCAGTTTGCTGGTCATCAAATGAAGTCACGATTCATCCCTCACTTTACGTCTAACGTTTCTCCGCAATCTGCACAAAACTTTGCATTCGGCAGATTGGCGTGCGAACATTTCGGACAAATTTTTTCTTTAATTTGCGCAGTGCCGCATATACTGCAGAATTTAGCGTCTTTCGGAAGGGGTGCTTGGCAACTGATGCATGGCACTTTTTCTGTTTCCGCAGACTTGCCGCACTGACCGCAAAACTTGGCGTCAGCATTTAACGTCGCCTGACAATGTGGGCAGCTCTTTGTTGGTGCCGCCGGCTGTGCAGGCTGGTTATTCGGATTCATGGCATTGGCCATTACCTGACCCATTGAGACACCGGCACCCATGCCCATCCCTGCTCCTGCCAACCCGCCGCCTGAGTCATTTTTTGCTATATCCCGGATCGCTTCAGCAGCCTGGTATTGCTGATACTGCTGCATATTGCCGAGTACGCCCATCGTTGTCCGTTTATCCATTGCTTCCTCGACTTCTTTTGGAAGCGAGAGATTTTCTATATAAAGCCCGGTGATCTCGAATCCGAATGAAGCGAATTTCGGACTCATCTTCAGTTTGCCCTGCTCACTTAATTCGTCGTAATGCATCGCGAGATCAAGGGCCGGAATCTGAGACTCTGCAAATAAGTCAGACAGCCCCGAAATAATCATTTTTTTCAAATGGCCTTCCACTGAATTGGTATCATATGAACTGTTCGTTCCAAAAAGCTCACGCAGGAACACGACCGGATCGGATACGCGATACGAATAGATTCCATAACCGCGAAGACGGATCATTCCAAAATCCTGATCTCGCATCATGATCGGATTGGAAGTGCCCCATTTTTGATCGATAAACTGTTTTGTATTGATGAAATAGACTTCCGCTTTAAAAGGTGAATCAAAACCATATTTCCAAGACTTAAGTTTTGTCAGAATCGGCATATTTTGTGTATAAAGAATATGGCGGCCGGGACCGAATACATCTGCCAGTTCGCCTTCATTGACTATGATTGCGACCTGTGATTCTCTGACTGTCAGTTCGGCTCCCATTTTGATCTCGTTATTATGAACAGGGAATTGATAGACTAGCGTATTGGCATCCTGATTCTGCCATTCTATTACTTCGATAAATTGGTTTTTGAAAAAATTGAAAATACCCATTACTATCCCTCCATATAGACAATGTATTGCATAAATCGCTATTTCTTGTAGTATAACATACGGTGGATAACGATTTAGGTTTCATTTCTGTGTGAATTATTTAACAAAATGGAGGAACGATGCGTGACGCCTTCGTTAAAAGAGAGTACAATAGACTGAACAGTCATTCATTTATTAGGAGGAAATTGTATGATAGAAAAAATAATTACACCTACGCCTTTTGCGGTAGGGGATGTCAATTGCTTTTTATTGAAAGGCGATGCGCTGACATTGGTTGATGCAGCAACAAAAACACCGGAGGCGCATGAAGTGCTGCGTCTGAAACTGAAAGAGCTCGGCTATACATTCAGTGATATTGAGCAAGTATTCGTTACACATCACCACCCCGATCATTGCGGCTGGATTGAAGCGTTCGACCGTGCAGAAATACTCGGCCATCCTTATTTGAATTACTGGCTGTCGCGTGATCAGGAATTTCTGGATCGGCATGATCGTTTTTACGAACAGAATCTTCATGAAGAAGGCGTCCCTGAAGAGTATTTGAAATGGGTGAAACGTTTCCGCCGTTCAGTCGACTTGATGGGCAATCGTCCGGTTGACCGGATAATGGGCGAGGGAGATGATCTGCCGGGTCATCCTGGCTGGAAAGTGCAGGAATCTCTCGGTCATGCACAAAGCCATCTGTCCTTATTTAATGAAAAAGAAGGCATTTTACTCGGCGGAGATCTGTTATTGGAGAAAGTTTCATCGAATCCGCTGATAGAACCGCCGTTTGAGAAAGAGCAGGGACGTCCTAAAGCTTTACTTCAATATAATGCATCACTTTCCCGGCTGTTAGATCTGCCGGTCCGCATTGTCTATGGGGGACATGGCGGAGAAGTGCTGAACGCTTATTCGTTAATTACAGAACGTCTTCAAAAACAGGAGGACCGTGCGATGAAAGTTCTGGGCATGCTGAAAGAGCAGCCGCATACTGTTTTTGAGCTAACTAAACGTCTATTCCCGGCAGTCTATGAAAAAGAACTGGGACTGACATTGTCTGAAACGATCGGCCAGCTGGATTATTTAGTCGATAAAGAACTCATTGACGAAATATTGGATGACAACGGAGTTCATCAGTATGCCGTCAGATAAGGTCATTTTGATCACGGGTGCGACGAGCGGTGTCGGTTTTGCATTAGCGAAACGGCTTGCCGGTGTGCCGGGTTTGCATATTATGGCAACTGGGCGTAATGCACAGGCGCTCGAGCATCTTAAAAAGCTTGGTGTCGAAGGGTTTTGTGCAGATCTTCGGGATGTGGAGCAGCTGAATTGGCTCGTATCACGTATTGGTAAACCAGACGTGGTTGTTTTTTCTGCTGGAGTGGGGAAATTTAATTTAGCCCACGAGGTTTCAGATGGAGAAATGGAAGCGATGCTAGAGACGAATGTACTCGTTCCGATGCAGCTGACGAAACGACTTCTGCCTGCCATGATGGCACGCAGAAGCGGACAGTTATTATTCATTGGCTCACAGGCGGGAAAGGTGGCTACCCCTAAAACGTCTGTGTATGCTGCGACAAAGCATGCATTAATCGGCTATACGAATGCACTGCGGATGGAAGCAGCGCCTTATCAGATTGATGTTTCCGTAATTCATCCAGGACCGATTGACACGCCGTTCATCGATTCAGCGGATCTAACGGGCAGTTATAAGCAAGCGCTCGGGGCCCGGCTGCTGTCGGTGGAAAGTGTTGTGCACTCTATTATGGAGTTGATCAGTCAGCCGAAACGGGAAGTGAATCTGCCTAAAATCATGGGTCTGACGAGTAAGTTATATGCCCTCGCTCCTTCAGCAGTGGAACGTCTCGGCCGGTCTTTCTTTTATAAGAAGTAATCGAAAACAATAAAGATAGATGATCAAAGGGCAGAAGCATTGTATTTTGATAGTAGTTTCCATGAACCACGCCGTAAATTAAGAAAAGCCATTCCCTCCATTAAACGGAGAGAATGGCTTTTCTTCATTAATTGTAAAACTGCTGATTACAGTTTAGCCCAGCGTTCTTCTAACCAGTTCATAAATTGTGCACCTTTGTCACCTTCATAGGCATCAAAGACATCTAAGCGCATACGTTTCAGTTTATCCGCAAAGTCTGCTGCAGTATGATCCTTCGGCAAGCTCTTTTTCACCCGCAGGAAAATTTTGTCTGTGCCTTTGATAATATCAAAACGTGCAGGCAACGGTTTGTCTGCGTCTTCACCAAACGCCACCAGTGCTTCGTAGGCTGCTAATTGCACCTTGTTGACGGTATCATGCTGCATCCGATTTTTTAATAAATCTATGACTTTTTCATGTTGATAAGCCGATAACGTTTCGACTGCATCTAAACGCTTTCGCCAGCTAGACGTATAATTGGCCTGTTTTTTTAATGTTTCATACTGCTCAGGTAATGCTGTTTCGAATTGCTTCAAGTAATGACACCTCTTTTTTATACTAAGGGAAAAATGAATTCTCCTTCTTTTGCTATTTCTATTATACGTTATCTGAGTGAAAATAGCGATGAATGGCCGGTTAGGAACCATATAGAAAATGGAAACTAACTGCATTCATGTGAACCAGTTCATAAGTATATACTGGCCTTCAGCAGATCCTGCTCACTTTGATTATTATGTGCAGCTTGCTGCTCGCACTGGCATTCTTCAGCAAGCTGAATCTCCCCACAAGGATATTCAGCTTTTTTCATTGGATTTTGACAATCCTTTCAAAACGACTTAATGTTAGAATGAATGATATAATGTAAAAATCTATTTAAATATTGTCATACTGAATGCAGAATTACGCACAGTGATTGATGGAGGGATTTTGAAGTGAAAATGGACACGAAACTACAAAAAGAAGCAATGAAAGTATTGAAAGAAACGAGCCGTACTTTCTTTATACCTATCAAACTCCTTGAACCAAACGTAAGAGAGGCCGTAGCATCAGCTTATTTATGCATGCGTGCGATCGACGAGATAGAAGACCATGAAAAAATTGAATCAGCAGACAAAATTGTGTTGCTTAATGAAACCTGTACGATACTCGAGAATAAAATTGCGGAGAACGCACCGATTCAACCTGCGCTTGATGAACTGTATTCGCCATACCGCTCGCTGCTGCCCGAGGTCACTCTTCGTCTGGCTGACTGGGTGGAATTCTGTCCCGAAACGGTAACCGATAAAGTGCTTGAATCGACTGCGATTATGGGCAGAGGTATGGCGAAATGGGCAGAGAAGGACTGGATAGTCAAAACCCGTGAAGATTTAGACGATTATACGTATTATGTTGCCGGTTTAGTAGGCGTCATGCTGACAGATATCTGGCGCTGGTATGACGGCACGGAAACAGACAGGGACCTGGCGATTGGATTCGGCCGCGGTCTGCAGTCCGTCAACATTCTCCGCAACTATAAAGAAGATGCGGAACGCGATGTGGATTTCTTCCCGAATGACTGGAAACTGCCGCAAATGTTCAGCTATGCGGAAGAAAATCTCGAACTGGCAGACAAGTATATTACAGACATTGAGACAAAAACGATACTGAACTTCTGTAAAATTCCCCTCGCTTTAGCACACAGTACATTAGATGCACTGAAAGAAGGACGGGAGAAAATGTCGCGCACGGAAGTAGTGGCAGTTGTCAATAAAGCGATGAGGTCCAAATAGAGTTACCCGATCCGGCAGAATGGAGGATGGCGATGTTTGATTTACTCATTATCATGTTTGAGCGGGTCGAGATGATCATCGCTGTCGCTTTCATTTTGACGCGGTTTCGACTTTTTCAAAACATGGTCTATCAGGAGTTACTGGATCGCAGACAGCAAATGACTGCGATTCTCTTTTTTTAGTCTGTTCGGTATTTTTGAAGAATTACTGGTTTCCCGGCACGTTCATGCTGATGGCGACGACCACCTACATCCTGAACGCGGCCATTGGATTTGGATTGCTGATGAATGTTTCGTATATAGGTGCCTCTGTCATCTCGATCTTCTTAGTAGCCCTGTTCTTCTACTCCGCTTTGAAAGCTCGTGCCGCACAGATTCCGTTAGAAGAAGACATTAGCGGATGGAGAGCTACCGCGGCCGAATAAATGATTTGTCATCAGCCTGCTGAACGCAATAATTCAGCAGGCTTTTCTATGCCTGCAGTCCAAAAGTTGAGTATGTAAAGCCTTTGTTTATATGATAGACTGAGTACATCATTACTACTAATTACAATATTTATTACTTACTTCTCTAAAAGTAACTAAATACTTTAAAAGTGTATTAATACACTTTTAGTGTAAAAGGGGTGCTTAGGTGAATAAACAGACCGTGATTGATTTAATACTTCCACGATTGAAGCTGGTTCGTACGGAAATGAATTATACGCAGGATCAGATGGCGGAGATATTGGGGATTTCAAAGAAGACGCTTGTCCAATTGGAGAAAGGCCGCCAAGAGCTGAGCTGGACGGTTGCGGCTGCGGTTTGTGCGCTGTTCCGGGAAAGTTCGTTATTGCGGTCAGTCATGGGGGATGATCCGGTAGAATTGGCGGAGATTGCTGTGCATCCGGTGATTCATTCACGCGAGATCGGCTCTGCAGCTGCGGTTAATTGGTGGACGGAAGTCGGTCAGTGGCAGCAATATCGTCTGCAGCAGCATACTGCAGGAGGACATTACCGGATTATCGAAGCTGGAGGAAAACGTCTTTTCATTACGGGGGATAAAGAAATAGCATTGGCTGAATTTAAAAGATATATGGATATAGTGATGTGAAGATGGAAATATAATGATTTTATTGGTATATGAAAATAGTATAAATGTGTTATAAAGATAACAAACCCGGCCGCATATTTATGCAGTCGGGTTTTCAATTTTAAAGCTGAATTTTTGTGCTGTGGCAAATACACCGTTTTTGAATGTTCGTTCTTCAAAGTATACTTGATCTTCTGAATCTACCAGCAGGACTGTCGTGCAACGGGTGCCGTATTCTTTTGAAGCGATGAATATGGAAGACAGCATACTTTCCAGTTCTCCTCCGACACCTGTGTCCGGCAATTGCTCAGATGGAAACCTTTCTGCGCGCTGCATCATATTAAATAAAACATCTACATCAATTTCATTTGTGCTTTCTGCATAATCGCATAGAAGTTTTTTTACCGCTTCCGTTTTCGGCCACGGCGTATTCATGAAGGCGTTGCTCAGACCATGTGTGCCGTTTTTTAGGTGTTCGGTTTTCTGTTCGATGTTGGAGTAATAGTACAGTTCTTCACTGGATCCCACCAGCACATTGAACCCGCTGTATTCAGGTGTTTCATTCGATTGGAGATAGGAAGAGACGATATGCCCCCGTGACTGCCCGCCGGTTTCAGGAAGAGAGAAATCACGGTAATTTGTCAGAGCTGCGATCTTTCCCCGCTTATTGATGCCGAGCCATGTGCCCATTTGCTCCAGGTCGCGTCCTGCCAGGATATCAGGATGATCCGGCCAGAAATCAGCAGGGGCAGTCGGCCGATTGTATGTTTCGTCGCGGTTTGCCATCATAATAAGTTTATATTTAGAGTGTTTTTGTAATTGAAAAGCCAATAAACACATGGTTCTCAGCCTCCGTGTTGTGTATTTTTGGTTAGTGTACCATGAGCCTTCTTGTTTGGCGAGTTGTGCCAGGCTGTTTCTAATTATAAAGCAATTAATGCAAATTATTACTTGTTTTGTTTGTTATTAATCAAACAAGCGTTAGATGTGTTTGTATTTCTTGTTGACGTTTCCTCATAAGAAGTTTAATATAACAGATATAAAGTAAACGAGTATATACTTTGTTTGCTTTAATTCAAATATTAAATGGATGTGTTTGCATATGGAGCTATCAGCGCTTTTTTGGAATTCTTCTTTATCTGAGATGAAGAAAGGCTATATCGAACAGGAGGATACTTATATTTGTCTGCTGTGCGGTACGAAAACAGAAAAAGGAATTATTTATCCTTATGAGAATATGTTTTATGATGCAGAGAGATACATGAGAATTCATATTGAATGCACTCACTGTTCTGTATTTGATTATTTGACCGGGTTAGATAAGAAGCTGACGGGTCTCACAGATCACCAAAGGGACCTTCTTCGTCTATTCTATCGGGGGAAGAGTGATAAAGAGATTCAGCAGGAACTTGAAATTGGAAGTCTTTCTACAGTCCGGCATCATCGGTTTGTATTAAAGGAGAAAGAACGGCAGGCCAAGACATTTTTAGCCATGATGGAACTGCTGAATGAACGGGACGACCTCGCCCCGGCTTTCGTGCATCCTCATACTACCGCAAGACTGATCGACAGCCGATATAATATTACGGAACAAGAGCAAAAGGAAACGATTGCAAAATTCTTCATTGAAGGAAGCGGCGGTCCCATTAAAAAGTTCCCCCCGAAGGAAAAACAACGTCTGATTGTTCTACGGGAGATTGCAAAACAGTTTAGTCCTGAAATTACCTACAATGAGCAGGAAATAAATAACATCTTGAAAGCTATTTATGAAGATTATGTGTTGATCAGAAGGTATTTAATTGAATATGGATTTTTGGATCGTGCACAGGACGGAAGCCAGTATTGGCTAAAATAAGTTAAACGAAGGCAGGAATGGCAAAATGGATCGAAAAAAAGAATTGAAACAGATTTATAAGGAGACTACAATTGAAGCTGGTGTTTTTCAAATTAAGAACAATGCCAATCAAAAGGTTTTCATAGGAAGCACACGGAATTTCAAGACACTGAACGGTGTGAAATTCAGTTTGGAAACGGGCGTTTATATAAATGAGCAGCTTCAGAAAGATTGGAAAGCATTTGGCAAAGAAGCTTTTCAAATAGATATCTTAGAAACACTGGAAAAGAAAGAAAGTCTCTATTTTAATGAAAAAGAAGCGCTGGCTGATCTGGAGAATAAGTGGCTCGAAAAACTTCAGCCGTATGGAAACCGAGGTTATAATTCCAAAAAACTTTCTTGATTTAGGCTCATCCTTTTCTTTTGTTACGGCCAATCAGCCTATTGAGCATCATGTAAATTGTTCTGCAGTGTACCAAACAAGTTATCCTGGACAGACTTTGGTGAAAATCCTGAGTAGTTGTATGAAGTACGCTTTAATGTACCGCGGCTTTCTTCCATTGTTTAAAAATAGTTCGGATGGGAATAGTAGAAGTAATCGCGAAAGGAGCGGATGCAGATGACTGCAAAAGATACTGTGAAGAAAATTCTTGACGAAAGTTTCATCGGGACAATGGCGACGGTGGACAATAATAAGCCATACACCCGCTATATGACATTTATGAATGATGGATTGACCCTGTATACACCCACTAACAAAAAGACTGAAAAGGTGGATGAGCTGAAGGATAATCCTTACACGCATATCCTGCTTGGCTATGATGGGGAAGGATTCGGAGACGCATTTGTTGAATATTTGGGACGTGTCTCCATTTCATCCGATGAAGGACTGAAAGAAAAGATGTGGAATGACCAGATGAAAAACTGGTTTGAAGGACCTGATGATCCGAATCTCGTGATTTTGAAAATTGAGCCTGAATCAATCCGCCTGATGAATAAAAAAGGACAGCCGCCAGAAGATATTACGATCTGATTGGCATAGGAACAGCCGACCTGCAGAGGTTTGGCTGTTTTTTTACGCCTTACATGATGTTGCTGCGGAAATAGGCAGCAAACCCGCTAATTCCCATTGATTGAACATCATGATGGTGGGTATAATACAACGAAAGGAACACTTGTTCTTTCGGAGGGTGAAGGCCATATGGAGCAATTACCGAATAAACAAATCGCCTGTCTCGATATGCGCAGTTTTTATGCAAGCTGCGCGGCAGCTATTGAAGGGCTTGACGTAATGGAAACCCCGATTGCGATTATCGGCAACATCGAACGCAAGGGAGGCGTTGTCCTGGCTGCTTCACCGCCGCTCAAAAAACAGTTCGGCATCAAGACAGGCATGCGGCTGTATGAAATTCCGAATGATCCGAGCATCCAGCTGATCGAACCGAAAATGCAATTTTACATTGATGTCTCGATGGAGCTGACAAAGCTGCTGAACCGCTATGTGCCGAAAGAAGCGATTCATGTATACAGTATTGATGAAAGTTTTGTCGATTTTACAGGGACGGAAAAGTTATGGGGCCCCTTAGAAAATCTGATTGACCGGATACAGGATGAACTGTACCGGCAGTTTCAGCTGCGTTCTGCCTGCGGAGTAGGGCCGAATATGCTGCTGTCGAAACTGGCGCTTGATCTGGAAGCGAAGAAAACAGGAGTGGCATACTGGACGTACGAGGATGTACCAGAGAAACTGTGGCCGATTGCGCCGCTTCGTAATATGTGGGGGATTGGACGGAGGCTAGAACGGACGCTTGAGGATATGGGGGTGTATTCAGTCGGTGATTTGGCGCACACACCGCTCGATCATCTTGAGAAGAAGTTTGGCGTCATGGGAAATCAGCTGTATTATCATGCGCACGGTATTGATTATTCGGAGCTCGGCTCGGTATTGATCGAAGGACAGATCAGCTATGGGAAAGGCCAGACATTGCTGCGCGATTACATAACAATGGACGAAATTTTAACGGTGGTGCTCGAAATGTGTGAGGATACGGCAATGCGCACACGGCTGGCGGGCAAGAAAGGGAGGACGGTCCAGCTCTCTTTCGGCTACTCAAAACATGCACTCGGCGGTGGATTTAACCGGAGAAAAACGCTGACGGAAGCAACAGATCAAACTATGATTGTTTACCGCACCTGTATGGAACTGATAGAAATCCATCACGACGGCCGGCCGGTCCGCCACATTTCTGTCAGTCTTGCCAATCTCGAAGAATCTTACGGTCTGCAGCTCAGTCTGTTTGAACCGTCGAACTGGAAACAGCAGCAAATCGGACGTGTAATGGATGAACTGCGGATGAAATATGGCTCAGCCTCCATTCTGCGTGCTGTCTCTGTTACGTCAGGAGGAACTGCTTACCGCAGGAATCAATTGATTGGCGGTCATTATAAATGATGCAGGCTGTTTGAATTATTTCAGAAACCGAAAAATTGCATTTCCGGAACTTTCGGTATAGCAAGCAGTCTGATAAAATCAAATAGAAACTAGGCCGTCTTACGCAAGGAGGAACAAATATGAAAGTGTTAGTTGATTTGGGCTGGTTTTTTAAAGAACGGAAAAAGCAGTATATTATCGGGGTGACTGCCTTAATGCTCGTTGCGGTACTGCAGCTTGCACCTCCGAAAATCATTGGAATGATTGTCGATGCTGTGGCAGAAGGAACGCTCACTGCGGGCATGCTGAAGCGATGGATGATTATTCTGGCGGCGGCAGGCGTCTTGATGTACATGGGCCGTTATTTATGGCGAGTGATGATCTTTGGTTCTGCCGTTTATCTGGCACGAACAATGAGAGAGCGCTTATTCCAGCATTTTACCCGTATGTCTCCCTCGTTTTATCAGCGCAGGAGAGTCGGGGATCTGATGGCGCACGCGACTAACGACATCAGTGCTGTACAGCAGACGGCAGGTATGGGAATCTTGACGCTTGCCGATTCAGTGTCGACCGGCGGGTTTGTCATTTTGACAATGGCATTGACGATCAGCTGGAAATTGACGCTGATTGCATTGATCCCGATTCCGTTCATGGTTATTCTGACAAGTTATTACGGACGGTTGCTGCGCCGGCGTTTTATGGTTGCCCAAGAAGCCTTCTCGGATTTAAATGACAAGACGCAGGAAAGTATTTCAGGCATCAAAGTACTGAAAACATTCGGTCAGCAAAAAAAAGATATTAAAGCGTTTACCGAACGTTCAGAAAAAGTAGTGCAAAAAAATATGCGGGTTGCTAAAATCGATGCATTATTTGATCCGACGATTGCCTTGATTTTTGCGGTGTCTTATATTTTGGCGTTTGTCTTCGGCACCCGTTTCATCATAGCCGGCGACTTGAAGATTGGTGAACTGATTGCATTTATTTCATATCTCGGACTTTTAACATGGCCGATGTTTGCCATAGGTTTCTTATTTAATATCGTGGAGCGCGGGAATGCTTCTTACAGCAGAATACAAGACTTGCTGTCGGTAGAGCAGGAAATTCAGGACCGGCCCGGCGCGGTTGATGAGCTGCCTCAAGGAGATATTGTATTTGATATTGGCACCTTTACGTTTCCTGACGATACGGAGTCGGCATTACGGGATATTCACTTTACATTAAAGCAGGGTGAGACACTCGGCATAGTGGGAAGGACAGGATCAGGGAAAACCGCTATTCTGAAATTGCTCATGCGTGAATTCGAAGGGTATACGGGCTCAATTACGTATGGCGGAATACCGATCACGCGGTATAAGAAAGAAAGTCTGCGGCAGGCGATCGGCTATGTTCCGCAAGATCATTTCCTCTTCTCTACAACGCTGGGTGAGAATATCGCTTTTACAAATCCTGCCATTGATCAGCAGGAAATTGTGGCGGCTGCAAAAGCGGCACATATTCATGAAGATATTCTGGCGTTCGCCGATGGGTATGAAACGATGGTCGGAGAACGCGGCGTGTCGCTGTCAGGCGGACAAAGACAACGAATCTCAATCGCGCGTGCGCTGCTGATGAATCCGGAGCTGCTGCTTCTGGATGACTCGCTCTCAGCAGTCGATGCCAGAACAGAAGAGGCTATTCTGCATTCATTAAAAGAGCAGCGGACAGGTAAGACGACTGTCATCACATCACATCGTCTGAGCGCGATTCAACATGCACATCAGATTATTGTGATGGAAGAAGGAAAAGTGGCAGAAATAGGAGATCATCAAAGCTTGCTGAAGAAGCAGGGAATCTACAAAGAGATGTACGAACTGCAGCAGCTTGAGTCGATTGTGGAGCAAGGAGGCGAGACATATGAATAAGCAGGTGAATCTGTCAGCCAAAGACCAGCTGAAAACATTTATGCGACTGGCGCGTTATGTACTGCCATTTAAACGAAGTGCATTCATTGCGATGGTTCTGCTGATGATTACAGTTACGGCAACAGTTGTCGGTCCGCTGATCATCCAGCTATTTATCGATGACTATGTCGTGCCGCGTGAATTTCCTGCACGGCAGGTCTGGATCATTGCGATTGCTTATGTGGGACTGCAGCTGGTAAACGTCATTGCGCTGTATTTTGAAACGCTGCGTTTCCAGGAACTTGCGCTGTCGATTATCCAGCAATTACGAATTGACGTATTTACGAAAGTACAGAAAATGGGACTACGTTATTTTGATCAGACACCTGCGGGCGGCATCGTTTCACGGGTAACGAATGATACGGAGTCGATCAAGGAAATGTTTGACAATGTGGCGGTAACCTTTCTGCAGGCGATTTTCGGTCTGATAGGTGTTTACATTGCGCTGTTTTCATTAGATGCAAGATTGGCACTTTATACATTGGTGCTGTTGCCGCTGTTCCTGGTGATTGTATCGGTATACCGTTATTACAGTGCGGATTTTTATCAGGATATTCGCGAACGGCTCAGTCAGCTGAACGCGAAAATTTCCGAGTCACTTTCAGGAATGGGAATGATTCAGGCATTTCGTCAGGAAAAGCGGCTGTCTGATGAATTCATTGAGGTCAATGAAGGGCATTATCGTGCAGGGATGCGAAACATCAAGTTCGACAGTCTGCTGCTTGGACCGTTTATCGATTTGCTGTATACCGCCACGGTCATTGCAGCGCTCAGTTACTTTGGTGTGACATCTTTGACGACTGCGGTGGATGTTGGGATTATCTATGCGTTTACTGCGCTGCTTACTCGGTTGTTTCAGCCGGTTCAGCAAGTGATGCAGCGGATGTCCATGTTCCAGCAGGCAATCGTTTCGGCATCACGAGTTTTCGCGTTAATTGATGATCCGCAGCTGGAGCCTGTCCAAACGGCCGGAACAAATGAAAAAATAACGGACGGTAAGATCGAATTTCGCAATATAACATTCAGTTATGATGGAAGGAACGAAGTGCTGAAAAATATTTCCTTTACTGCAAATGCCGGCGAAACAGTCGCACTTGTCGGCCATACAGGGAGCGGGAAGAGTTCTATCATTAACCTGTTTATGCGTTTCTATGAATATGAGCAGGGCGAAATCCTGATAGACGGCGTTTCATTGAAAGAGTATTCAATGGAAGAGTTGCGAACGAAAGTTGGATTGGTTCTGCAGGATCCTTTTATGTTCTACGGGGATATCGCGAGCAACATCAGGCTGCATAATTCCGCGCTGACTGACCGGGATGTCAGGGAAGCAGCTGAATTTGTACAGGCGGACCGTTTCATTGAGGAGTTTCCGGAAGGCTATCAGCACAAAGTGTCAGAAAGAGGTTCTACATTTTCGAGCGGCCAGCGTCAGCTGATTGCATTTGCACGGACTATGGCCATGCAGCCGAAGATTTTAGTGCTCGACGAAGCGACAGCGAATATTGATACGGAAACGGAAGTGGCGATTCAGTCAAGCTTGGCGAAAATGCGGGAAGGCCGCACGACGATTGCGATTGCTCACAGACTCAGTACCATACAGGATGCTGAACTGATTCTCGTATTGCATCACGGTGAAATTGTTGAAAAAGGGACACATCTTGAATTGCTGACAAGAAAAGGATTGTATTATACGATGTATGAACTGCAAAACGGTGTACAGGAGAATAGCTGATAGATTGTCAAAAAGATTTCACAAACAAATGAAGCGTAATCTATAGACAGTTTTGGTACGATAGAGTGGGAAAGTTGACAGAACAGAAATGATCTGTCAGCTTTCTACTATTCCTGATCATGAAGGAGGAATTACTTTGGGGGCGGATGTTAATATATTCTTTGCGTTCGGAGCAGGTTTTTTAAGTTTCATCTCTCCTTGCGTGCTGCCACTATACCCGGCCTTTATATCGTATATCACCGGTATGTCACTGGATGATTTGGGTGATAAGTCAAAAGGAATGAGCCGTACCGGTATTTTACATACGCTGTTCTTTTTACTTGGGTTCTCTGTAGTATTCGTTATTCTGGGATTCAGTACATCGTTCATTGGCTCGATTTTCTTACAGTATCAAGATTTAATCCGTCAGCTTGGCGCGATTTTCATTGTGATTTTTGGTCTGATGACAATCGGATTATTCAAACCGGAATTTTTGATGAAAGAGAAAAAATTGCAATTTAAAAACCGTCCGGCAGGTTATTTCGGTACAGCGCTGATCGGACTTGCTTTCTCGGCAGGGTGGCAGCCGTGTATGGGACCCATAATCGGTGCGATCATCTACCTGGCGGCTACGAACCCGGCTTCGAGTATGCTGTATATGATGCTCTACGTGCTCGGCTTTGCGATTCCATTCTTCTTCCTGTCATTCTTCATCACAAGAATCAGCTGGATCCGCAGACACAGCATGACGATCACTAAGGCAGGCGGATATTTGATGATTGTATTTGGTATTGTGCTGTTCTTTAACGGCATGGTCTATTTCACTAGTCTGCTCAGCCCGATTTTCGGTGATTTCCAGGGCTTCTAATGAAAAAGTAACCAAACAGAAGAGAGGTGCAGTATGCAGGAGATTCATTCATTTAATGAGTGGCAATCCCTATTGAACAGCTCCAAGCAATTTCTGTTGTTTGTAAAAACCGATCATTGTTCTGTTTGTGAAGGACTTTATCCGCAAGTGGCGGCACTCGGGGAATCCTATGCATTTCCGTTTTACCGCGTGAATGCCGCGGAAGTTCCTGAACTTGCAGGCCAGCTCGGACTCTTTACAGCCCCTGTTGTGTTATTGTTCCATCAGCAAAGGGAAATGGCGCGTTTTGCACGGATCGTTCCAATGAATGATTTGACAAGGCGGCTGGATGATCTGGAAGAGTGGGGGAAAGCAGAAGATGAGTAAGCCGCAAGATTTAGTCGATTATATTTTCACAAGCATTCCGCCGGTCTATCTGATTATCGGTTCGACAGTAATTTTTCTTGTAATGACAACATTTGTTTATACGATGCGGGCGAAAGCATCGAATAAGCCGATACAGGTTAAGAAAATAATTTTGCCGCCGCTATTCATGTCGACCGGGATGCTGATGTTCTTGTTTGACGAGTTTCAGGTTCCCTGGACACAGGTTCTCGAAGCGAGTCTCGTCGGATTAATCTTCTCGGCTTTCTTAATCAAAACAACGAAGTTCGAAATGAAGGAAGATGGGATTTACTTACAGAAGTCTAAAGCTTTCCTTATTATTTTGTTCAGTCTGCTGATTTTGCGGATGATTGGTAAAATCGTACTCAGCAACTCAATTGATGTGGGCGAGCTTGGCGGAATGTTCTTCATTCTGGCATTCTCCATGATTCTGCCTTGGCGGATTGGGATGCTCGTGAAATATAAGAAACTCGAAAAAAACATAAAATAAAAGCAATCTGTCCTTTTATGGGCAGATTGCTTTTTCACTTATCAGCCGAATAAATGTTCATACGGCTGCATGTCGACATCCATTTCATTCAGCTTTTTGCGAAGAAAGTTGTGATCCCGCTTAGGTGTCGCGAGAATATATCCTTTAATAATATGGTCAAATTCAATTGTTTTTGCGCGGTCTTCCAATGCGATCTGTCCAATTTTTGAAGCGATTTTCTGCTTCGCTACATCACGGAATAATTCAGGTACCGGCGTAACCAGTTCATTTAACATTCCTTTAGCTTCGGGGTTCCATAAATGCAGTGATTTGTTGACATAATGCTCTTCCCAGTCCAATGTCGATTTGCCGTCTTCTTTCGGAAAGACTTTCAGGAACTTTCGGAACATGAAAAATCCGCCGATACCGAATAAACCGATCATTACAATGCCCCAGAATAAGATAAACCACATAAATAGGTCCTGCACAGTTATTCACCTCTTCCATTCTACTCTCCATTATAGAATCATTTGAAAAATATTTCACTAACAAAGTATCCTTTTTGATCTTTCACTCTATATAGAGGGTGAAAGGAGGTGATACACATGGCAGCTACACTGGAATTCAATTCTGCAGCCGGCAAGATTCACTTCAATGCTGGAACGAATGAAAAGGGCAGCATCATCCGCAAGGTCAAGACGTACAAGAATCTCAATAGCCAGTCTTCAGCAGACAGCCTGCATATTGCATTGACTCAATTAGCTTCTTTATCAAGCTACTTGCTGATCAAAGTTGAGAAGGTCGTAACAGAAGAAATACAAAATGACTAAGGAAGAAAAGGAGGAACGGGAAAATGGCAAAAGTATTGGAATTGAACTTTTTGACGGCAGCTGAAGAACCGGTGAAATTGACTGTGGAGGCTCCAAGAGACAATGTAACAGCGGAACAAGTGGAATCAGCTATGCAGCAAGTGATCAACAGCGGAGTATTTGTTGTAGAAGATTCTCCGTTGGCACAAATTAAAAGTGCACGGATTGTAGAGCGGGATACGCAGGTTCTACTGACACGTTAATAGCAGGAGCCGGCATTCTACGGAATGCCGGCTTTTTTACATCCAAAGAAGAAAGGAGGAGACGCAAATGGAGCATTGGCTGCAACTCATTCAGGACGTGGGATTTCCGATATTCGTATCGTTTTACCTGCTGCACAGGCTTGAAGTAAAGCTTGAAGCAATCCATGAAGTTCTCTCCGATATAAAAAATCGCTGAACTTCATGAGAACTTCACGAAACCGTCAATGTTTAGCCAAATAGGAACAGACCTCCGCCTTGTTTGATAAAGGAACTTTCGATATGATGAAGTGACTATTACAAGGTGGAGGAATCAATGATGAAGAAAAAGTTTTTGGTGCTGCTGACACTCATATTTGTGCTCGTGCTGAGTGCGTGCGGCGGTGGATTTAAGCCTGATCACAAGTACAAAGTGGAACCATTTGAATTTACCAATCAAGATCATGAAAAAGTGTCGAATGAAGATTTGAAAGGCGAAGTATGGCTGGCACAGTTTATTTTCACAGTTTGTGAAGATGCGTGCCCGCCGATGATGAGCAATATGTTCACGCTGCAAAAGAAATTGCAGGAAAAAAATGTGGAGGATTACAAAGTAGTGGCCTTCAGCATTGATCCTGAAACGGATACGCCGGAAGCTTTAAAAGATTATATGGAAGCATTTGTTGCGCTTACGGACAATGATAAGAAGGAACTCGGAGTTGACGATCAGCATCTGCGTGATAAATGGGAGCTGCTCACAGGCTATGATATGAAAACGATCGAGAAGCTGGCGGCGTCTTCATTCAAACAAGTCGTGAAAGAAATTCCGAACAGTAACCAAGTGCTGCACAGTGTTTCATTTGGCCTGGTGAATCAGGATGGGGAAGTCGTAAAATTATATGACGGGCGAGATGATGTTCCTTATGATACAATCGTAAAAGACATGAAAGCGCTGATTAAAGAAGGCAACTAAGATGAGGAAGAGGTGAGGCAATGAAGAAAAAAAAGGTCAATCGGTCAATTCGTATAAAAATCGCCTTCTTGATCTTTTTAATACCCGTTGCCGTCACCGTCTTCACGATTGCTGCAATCCTTTGGACAAGTATTGAAAATAATGACGTCATCAGGAAATCTGCATCGACTCTGTTAAGTATGCAGGAGAGGCAGACCGGTACCGCAATCCCGGAGGAATATATTCCGATTTACATCGCCGCGGGCAAAGAATACGGTATTCCTTGGACACTGCTCGCAGCACATCATCGGATTGAGACGCGATTTTCCACTATGAATACAGATGTATCGCCGGCAGGTGCAGAAGGTCCAATGCAGTTTATGCCCTGTACATTTGTTGGCTGGGGTTATCCGGGCTGCAAAGAACTTGGGAAGGGAAGTATCCCGGAAAAAGATAAAACCGATCCTGCAGTCATTAAAAAATATGGCGGTTACGGGGTTGATGCAAACGGAGACGGAATCGCGGACCCATTTAATATTGAAGACGCGATATTCAGTGCGGCGAACTATCTGTCCAAAAGCGGAGCGGCAGACGGTCAGATAGAAAAAGCTATCTTCCATTATAATCACAGTGAAACGTATGTAGAAGATGTGCTCTGGTTTTTTAATGAATTTGAAGAGCAGCGTAAAGCGAATGAAATGGAAATACAAGCAGCAAAATAAAAAAGTGGAGCTTCCAATTAAGGAAGACTCCACTTTTTATGTCTAAATTTACGATGCTCTGCGCATACTCTTCATAATCAGACTGACGATAAAGACAAGTACGATCGCCCCGATTAATGCTGGTAAAAAGTAGAAACTGGAGATCTGCGGACCCCATTCACCTAACAATGCACCACCGATCCATGCACCGACAATACCTGCAATAATGTTACCAATAATGCCGCCTGGAATATCTCTGCCTACAATAAGTCCAGCTAACCAACCAATGACGCCTCCGATAATTAAGAACCAAAGAAAACTCATGCTGTTCATCTCCTTTAAGAATTTGTGTGTATCTCTTGCTTAGTATTTGTATTACCATTTTTTTAATACATGAAACCTTTTTTATCCTGAAGATGAAAATAAAAAAAGTTCAGACAGTTTGTTTACTGCTGAACTTTGGGCTGTTAATTAGGCAAAACAGTAGCGCCGAGAGTGTTCTGGAAGTGAGACAGTGCCCAGTTATGGCCTGCCGGATTAAAGCTTGCAACACCGCCTTGATGGATGAAAATTTTATACCCTTTATTGTAGGCATCCACTGCAGTATGTAAAATACAGATATCTGTACAGACGCCTGTCAGATGAATTTCCGTAATGCCGCGTGCGCGCAGCTGAATATCTAAATCAGTGCCGGCAAATGCACTGTATCTTGTCTTATCCATCCCGATAATTTTTTGCTCGTGCGCTTTGTAAAGATCATTCATTTTGCCGTAGAGATTTCTTCCTGCTGTTCCCCGGATATTATGAAGAGGGAACAGGGCGTTTTCAGGATGGTATGGATCGTCTTTTTCATGAAGATCATTTATGACGAAAACGGGCTGCTGCTGTTTGAGGAAATCCTCTGTTAACTGTACGATATAGTCTTCAAGCGCAATCCCTGGCTCGCCGCAAGTCAGTGCTCCGTCGATTGCCACGAAATCTACTGTGTAATCTACAACCAATAATGCTTTATTCAATTTTATCAGCTCCTTACTAGTATTCTGGCATAGTGGCGGCTGAATATCCAGACATGTGTAAAGACAGTGAGGAAAAAACCCTTTTAAAAGACAGAATTTGTATGATAGGTATCAGAAAGGAAATTCTTCCTAGTGTATTGCCGTCTATTTGAGAATCGGAATAACTAATTGAGAATACTTAATGATAATTGATTTAGTCATTGGTTTTTCTTATATCAACCTATAATTTATATGTATTTTACTAATCTTCTTTGCTATACTATGATGGAGTAGAGGAAAGATGTGTATTTATTATCTTTCAGTACATAAAGGAGGAGACCAAATCATGGCAAAAAGCAATTTACACAACAGCCGTCAGTCTTTCAAGGTGAATGGAAAGACATATAACTATTACCGCCTAAAAGCTTTAGAAGAAGCAGGCCTTTCAAACATTTCGAAACTTCCTTATTCAGTGAGAGTATTGCTGGAATCAGTTCTTCGTCAGCACGACGGATACGTAATCAAAGATGAGCACGTAGAAGACCTGGCAAAATGGGGCACTGTACAGAACGCAGATGCTGAAGTGCCGTTCAAACCTTCCCGCGTTATCCTTCAGGACTTTACAGGTGTTCCTGTTGTAGTCGACCTTGCGTCATTACGTTCAGCAATGAAGGAACAAGGCGGAGATCCTAATAAGATCAACCCAGAAATTCCAGTGGACCTGGTTATTGACCACTCCGTACAGGTAGACAGCTACGGCACGCCGCAGGCTCTTCAAATGAATATGGAGCTTGAATTCGAGCGTAACGCTGAGCGTTATCAATTCTTGAGCTGGGCTCAAAAAGCATATGACAACTACCGTGCAGTACCGCCTGCAACGGGTATCGTTCACCAAGTAAACTTGGAGTACCTTGCAAATGTTGTTCACGCTGTTGAAAGTGAAGACGGCACATTCGAAACATACCCTGATACATTGGTGGGAACTGACTCCCACACAACGATGATCAACGGTATCGGAGTACTTGGATGGGGCGTCGGCGGGATTGAAGCTGAAGCAGGAATGCTTGGACAGCCTTCTTATTTCCCAATTCCTGAAGTAATCGGTGTTAAATTAGTTGGAGACCTTCCGGACGGAACGACTGCAACTGACTTGGCATTGAAAGTTACTGAAACACTTCGTGCACAAGGCGTAGTAGGGAAATTCGTTGAGTTCTTCGGACCAGGCGTATCTAAACTGCCACTTGCCGACCGCGCGACAATCGCTAACATGGCGCCTGAATATGGTGCTACTTGCGGATTCTTCCCGGTTGATGAAGAAGCATTGAACTATATGCGCTTAACAGGCCGCGATGAAAACCATATCGCTGTAACGAAGCAATATTTGATCGAAAATGATATGTTCTTCACACCTGAAAAGGAAGAGCCGACATTCACAAAAGTGGTTGAAATCAACCTAAGTGATATCGCTGCAAACCTTTCAGGTCCTAAGCGTCCGCAAGACTTGATTCCATTGACTGAAATGCAACAGTCTTTCAAAGACGCAGTTGTTGCTCCAGAAGGGACTCAAGGCTTCGGTCTTACACCAAAAGAGCTTGAGAAAAAAGGCACAATCAAGTTTGAAGACGGCCGCAAGGTTGACCTGAAAACGGGCGATGTGGCTATCGCAGCGATTACTTCTTGTACAAACACTTCAAACCCTTACGTAATGTTAGCGGCTGGATTGGTTGCGAAGAAAGCTGTAGAAAAAGGACTTACGCCTCCTGCTTATGTGAAAACTTCATTGGCACCAGGTTCAAAAGTCGTAACAGGCTACTTGAATGATTCTGGTTTGTCTGAGTACTTGGACAAAATCGGGTTCAACACAGTAGGTTACGGATGTACTACATGTATCGGTAACTCCGGTCCATTACTTCCGGAAATCGAAAAAACAATCGGTGACGAAGATCTTCTAGTAACGTCTGTCCTTTCAGGTAACCGTAACTTTGAAGGCCGCGTACACCCATTCGTTAAAGCGAACTACTTGGCTTCACCTCCATTGGTTGTTGCGTATGCGCTGGCTGGAACGGTGAACATCGACTTCGCTAAAGATGCGATTGGACAGGATAAAGATGGAAACGACGTATTCTTCAAAGACATTTGGCCTTCTACTCAAGAAGTCAATGATGTTTTGAACGCTACAGTTACTCCTGAATTGTTCCGTAAAGAATATGCCCGCGTATTCACTGAAAACGAAGCTTGGAATGCAATTGAAACGACTGACGATTCTCTATACGATTTCGATGAGTCTTCAACTTACATCCAAAATCCTCCGTTCTTCGAAAACCTTTCGAAAGAACCAACGGATATCGAACAGCTAAAAGGCCTGCGTGTAATCGGTAAGTTCGGTGATTCCATCACGACTGACCATATTTCACCTGCCGGAGCAATTGGTTTGAATACACCTGCAGGAATCTACTTGCGCGAAAACGGCGTAGAGCCGCGTAACTTTAACTCTTATGGTTCACGCCGTGGTAACCACGAAGTCATGATGCGCGGAACGTTTGCGAATATCCGTATTCGTAACCAAATCGCAGCAGGCACTGAAGGTGGATTCACTACGTATTGGCCAAACAAAGAAGTTATGCCGATCTATGATGCGGCTATGAAGTATCAGCAGGACGGAACAGGTCTCGCAATTCTTGGCGGTAAAGACTACGGAATGGGATCTTCTCGTGACTGGGCAGCAAAAGGCACGAACTTGCTGGGAATCAAAACAGTTATCGTAGAAAGCTTCGAGCGTATCCACCGTTCTAACCTAGTGATGATGGGTGTACTTCCGCTGCAATTCATCAATGGTGAGAACGTTGAATCTCTAGGCTTGACTGGTGAGGAAGAAATCTGTGTCAATATCGCTGAAGGCGTAAAACCACGTTCAATCCTTAAAGTTATAGCAAAAGCTCCGGACGGCAAGGAAACTGAATTTGAAGTGCTTGCACGTTTCGACTCTGAAGTGGAGATCGATTACTACCGTCACGGCGGAATCCTGCAAATGGTTCTTCGCGACAAGTTGAAAACAAACTGATAATACTATAAGAAAGAGATGTCCGACTCCGTTGGACATCTTTTTTCTATGTTTGAAATGCTATAGCAAGCAAAGTCATTTTTCGTTCGCTATACTGGATAATGAGGTGAAGAAAAATGTTTACAAGTGAAAAAGAAATTGAGGTTCGTTATGCAGAAACCGATCAAATGGGTGTCGTTTACCACGCGAACTATTTAGTTTGGATGGAAATTGGTCGGACATCACTTATTCAGGATCTAGGGTTTCATTATGCGCAGCTGGAGAAGGACGGTTATTTGTCGCCTGTTACCGAGCTGTCTGTGAAGTATAAGACATCGATTACATATGGAGAGACCATCTCTGTGCGGACATGGGTAGAATCGCACGGCAGACTGCGTACGGTCTATGGTTACGAAATTCTGCATGCCGACGGAGTGGTAGCAGCGTCAGCTGTATCTGAACATGTTTTAGTAAAAAAAGGCAGTTTCCGTCCTGTTTCATTAAGCAAAATCGATCCGCAATGGGATGCGAAATATGCAGAGATTCAGCGAAGTGAAAACTGATGGCTTTCGGTATTAAGCGACAGGAACTGCAAGCTTGGAAAGAGGCGGTAAGCCGGGGAGAAATCGCGTTTTTGACGCATTACTGGCTTGATGACCGGTTTCCCGGTGTCAATACTGTCACAAAGGCAGGATGTTGTGATATAGAGAAACTGATCAGTTGGGGAAGACAATATGGCTTGCGTCCTGAATGGATGCATGCAAGAGAGAAATATCCGCATTTTGACCTGCTGGGAGAGCGGCAAATGGAGATATTGAAGGCAGAACAGCGTCTCGAGCAGTTGCTTCGATTTAAAAACGGCAAGAATAACCTGTAAGTTATTCTTGCCGTTTAATATGTCCTATTATGTCAGGAATTCTTACTGTATGAAAAAGCTAATTCTTCGCTCGCGGGGTCAGTATCCACTTGCAAGTCATGATTATCAAAAAACCATATATCACGTTCTTCAATATAAAAATGAACACCATCCATAACGGTTTCCACCGCTATTTCATCAGGTATTTCTTTCGTAATGCCTAAGGAAAAGCCTTCATGAAGGGGACTTGATCCGCCATAACGTGCAAAAAACTTTACATAATCACCTGGTGAAGCTTCCATTTCATCTTTAAACCAGTGTTCTGCATTTTCGGATATGTTGATATTCAAGAAGTAAAACGCCCTTTCTCCCAAAGCAGCCTATAGCCACTTTATTTTTGGTTCTGTTCCCTCTTTTATACGGTTAATATTGGCTCTGTGCCTATAAAAAATGAAAAAGCCCATCAGCGAAATTACCAGGAATAAGTATAAGTCGCCTGTTAGTAAATAATAAATCAGACAGTACACAGGCCCAAGCACTGAAACGATGATGGAAGTTAAAGAGACCATCTTCGTCAGCTTCAATGCGATTAGAAACGTAAGGACGACCAAAATGAAAATTGGCCAATTATATCCAAGTAAAACACCGCCGGAAGTAGCTACCGCTTTCCCGCCTCTGAGGTTTGCGAAAAGAGGGAAGATGTGACCGAGAACTGCCGCAATCCCGAGTATCAGCGGATGAATTGTATTGTCGTGAAAGTAAGGAAGCAGCGGCAATAGCACTGCTGCAGTCCCTTTAAAAATATCGAGAAGAGTAACGATGATTCCTGCTTTTTTCCCCAATACACGAAACGTATTAGTTGCACCCATATTTCCGCTTCCATGCTCTCTGACGTCTGTTTGATAAAATAGTTTCCCGATCCATAATGCAGACGGGATCGAACCAAGCAGGTAGGCCGCCAGAATGATTAGATAAGTTTCCATAATGAACCCCTTTTGCATGATTACTTGTTTGCATTAAGTTTAGCAGAAGAGTAAGTTTGGAACAATAACTGATTTACACAGGCCATAGCAAAGCCTGTTATTCGAAATGTCGGAAGCTGTCGTTCATTAGGTTGTCATCTTTTCTGCATTGCAATCCTGAGATTTCTTCTATACAATAAGTTGACTGCATGAAAACGTTGATTTGACAGCTTTTATTAGAAGAGGTATGATTAAATTAAGAGAACATTTGTTTGACGGGGGTTTCATTTTGGCGAAGGAAAAAATTCAAAACACATATGATGATAGTTCCATTCAAATTTTAGAAGGTTTAGAAGCCGTACGCAAAAGACCGGGTATGTATATTGGTTCGACGGATACCCGCGGGCTGCATCACTTGGTTTATGAAATAGTGGATAACTCTGTAGATGAGGCATTAGCAGGCTTCGGATCAGAGATTGATGTAACCATTCATTCAGACGGCAGTGTCAGTGTCCGGGATTTCGGACGGGGCATGCCAACAGGAAAGCACCAGTCAGGAAAACCGACAGCAGAAGTCATTTTGACTGTATTGCATGCAGGCGGAAAGTTTGGACAGGGCGGATATAAGACATCCGGCGGTCTGCATGGTGTAGGTGCATCTGTGGTCAACGCCTTATCAGAATGGCTCGAAGTGACGATTTTCCGTGACGGCAAGAAATTCCGGCAGCGTTTTGAGAACGGCGGACATCCGGCTACGACGCTTGAGCAGATCGGCACAACGAAAGAAACAGGTACAATCATTCATTTCAAACCGGACCGCACAATCTTTTCAACGATTAAATATCAATACGATACGCTGGCTGAAAGATTGCGTGAATCTGCGTTTCTATTGAAAGGCTTAAAGATTGTTCTGCAAGAAGAAGGTACCGATAAAAAAGACGTTTTTCATTATGAATCAGGTATCGAAGCATTTATTGAGTATTTGAACGAAGAGAAGGACGTCCTGCATGATGTGGCGTATCTGGAAGGTGAAAATGACGGCATAGAGGTCGAATTTGCTTTCCAATTCAGCGACGGCTATGCAGAAACGATTCTTTCATTCGTCAACAATGTACGGACGAGAGACGGCGGAACGCATGAAACCGGGGCGAAAGCAGCAATGACACGTGTTGTGAATGAATATGCACGAAAAGCAGGTCTGCTGAAGGAAAAAGATAAGAACTTGGACGGAGCGGATATCAGGGAAGGAATCGCTGCAATTGTTTCCGTTCGTATTCCTGAAGAAATCTTGCAGTTTGAAGGACAGACGAAAGGCAAACTTGGTACGAGTGAAGCGCGTACTGTGACCGATGCGGTGGTTTCTCAAAAATTACTGTATTTCTTGGAGGAAAACGCGGAATTAAGTGCAAACCTTGTACGTAAAGCCATTCGTGCCCACCAGGCGCGTGAAGCGGCGCGAAAAGCAAGAGAAGATGCGCGTTCCGGTAAAAAAAGACGGAAATCAGATACTTTGCTGTCCGGGAAACTGACTCCGGCTCAATCACGAAATGCCGCGAAAAACGAATTATATCTGGTGGAGGGTGACTCTGCCGGAGGATCTGCCAAGCAGGGACGTGACCGTACATTCCAGGCGATTTTGCCATTGCGGGGTAAAGTGATCAATACGGAAAAAGCCAAGCTCGAAGACATCATGAAAAATGAAGAGATTAATACGATCATTCATGCAATCGGGGCAGGCGTCGGCGCAGATTTCCAAATTGAAAATGCCGCATATGATAAAATCATCATCATGACGGATGCGGATACAGACGGTGCACATATTCAAGTGCTGCTGCTGACATTCTTTTACCGCTATATGAAACCTTTGATTGAGGCTGGAAAAGTGTATATCGCACTGCCGCCGCTGTTTAAAGTGTTTAAGGGTTCCGGAAAGAGTGAAAAGCTTGCGTATGCCTGGACTGAAGACGATTTAGACGCCGCCATGAAAAAGATCGGCAAAGGCTATATGCTCCAACGCTATAAAGGTCTCGGCGAGATGAACGCCGATCAATTATGGGAAACGACGATGAACCCGGAAACGCGCACCTTGATTCGCGTAACGATTGAAGATGGTGCGAAATCAGAGCGCCGTGTGACGACACTGATGGGCGATAAAGTTGAACCGCGCCGAAGATGGATCGAAGAAAATGTCGATTTCGGCTTAATTGAAGAACATAATATTTTAGACAATGCATTTATACATGTTGAGGGGGATATGGAATGACCCATTCAGAAACTTTTCAAGATCTTCCCTTAGAAGAAGTGATTGGCGACCGATTTGGGCGTTACAGTAAGTACATCATTCAGGACCGCGCAATTCCGGACGCTCGTGACGGTTTAAAACCGGTTCAGCGCCGGATTTTGTATGCGATGTTCCATGAAGGAAATACGCATGAAAAAGCGTTCCGTAAGGCAGCTAAAACAGTTGGTAACGTGATCGGTAACTACCATCCGCACGGAGATACGTCTGTCTATGATGCAATGGTGCGGATGAGCCAATCCTGGAAACTGCGACACGAAATGATTGATATGCACGGAAACAACGGGTCGGTCGACGGGGACTCTGCAGCTGCGATGCGTTATACAGAAGCCCGCTTATCCGCGATCGCCAGTGAGATGCTGCGCGATATTCGTAAAGAAACGGTCGATTTTGCACCGAACTTTGATGATACGGAACTCGAGCCGACCGTATTGCCTGGTCGTTTTCCGAACCTTTTAGTCAACGGAGCAACGGGAATTTCAGCAGGATATGCAACGGACATCCCGCCTCACGCTCTTCATGAGGTGATCGATGCCGTTTTGATGCGCCTAAAAAAACCTGATGTCAGTGTTGAAGAATTGATGACGGTTATTCCCGGCCCGGATTTTCCAACGGGAGCCATTATTCAAGGAACCGACGGCATCAAAACGGCTTATAAAACGGGTAAGGGACGCTTCATTATTCGTGCAAAATGGGAAACAGAGCAGTTAAAAGCCGGTAAATCCCAAATTGTCATTACGGAAATCCCGTATGATGTAAATAAAGCGAATCTGGTCAAAAAAATGGATGAGCTGCGTCATGACCGCAGACTTGATGCGATCGCGGAAATTCGCGATGAATCCGACCGTACAGGCATGCGAATTGTTGTAGAGCTGAAAAAGGACATGGACAGCCATGCGATCATGCAATATTTGCTCAAAAATACTGATCTGCAGATTACGTATAATTTCAATATGATCGCCATTGCAGGCAGACGGCCGATGCTGATGTCTCTGCCGATGCTGCTTGACGCATATATTGATCATCAGAAAGACGTCATCACACGACGTTCTAATTTCGATATCCGCAAGGCCAAAGACCGTCTGCATATCGTCGACGGCTTAATGCATGCCTTGTCCATTCTCGATGAAGTGATTAAGACAATTCGTGCTTCAAAAGACAAAAAAGATGCAAAACAGAACTTGATTTCAGCGTATGAATTTACGGAAGTACAGGCAGAAGCGATCGTTTCGTTGCAGTTATACCGCCTGACTAATACTGATATTACAGAATTGAAACAGGAAGAAGCGGAACTGCGTAAACTGATTGCCGAGCTTGAGGAAATTCTGGCAAGCGAGTCGAAATTAATCGCTGTGCTAGTGAAAGAAATCAAAGCCATCCGTAAGCAGTTTGCCGAACCTCGCCGTTCTGTCATTGTTGAAAAGATAGAAGAGCTGAAAGTAGATATGGATATTTTAATTCCAAGCGAGGAAGTCATGGTATCTGTGACGAAAGGCGGCTATATTAAACGTACGAGTATGCGTTCTTATTCTGCGTCCAATGGTGTGGGACAGGAAATGAAAGAATCCGATTATTATTTATTGGAGTCTGCGATGAATACGCAGCATCATCTCCTGCTGTTCACTTCATTGGGTAATTACATCTATCAGCCTGTCCACGAGCTTCCTGACATACGCTGGCGTGATTTAGGTCAGCATGTATCGAGTATTGTGAGCCTTGAGCCAAACGAAGAACTGGTGGACGTGATCAGTCTCGAAAAATTTGACGAAAACTTGAGCGTTTTAACTGCGGCCTCAAACGGCAATGTGAAATTGTCCAAGCTGACAGATTTCCAAGTGCAGCGTTATAACCGTTCATTCAAAGCAATGAATGTGAAAAAAGGCGAGACACTGGCCGGAGCGCAGATCGCAGCGGGTAATGAAGAGATCTTGTTAGTGAGCAAACAGGCTTATGCTTTGCGTTTCAGCTTAACTGAATTATCGATCACCGGTATACGTACAGGCGGTGTAAAAGGCATCAATTTGAAGCCGGAAGATGAACTGGCAGCGTTTATTGTAGTGACGGAGAAAACGAAAAATATTTTCTTAGCAACCCAGCGCGGTTCAGTAAAACGAATGAATGTAGCAGAATTCGAAACGGCTGCCAGGGCGTTAAGAGGCGTCACGGTCCTTAAAGAACTGAAAACCAATCCGTATCATATTGTAGATGCAATAACGGTGAATGAAGACGAGCAGTTTATATTGCTGACAGCAAAGGATCAAAAGATAGAAATCGATCCAATGTCGCTGAAGAACACGAATCGGCAGTCTACCGGTAGCGCAGTTGTCAATGAAGCGAAAGACGGGCAGATTGTCCATGTGGCAGTTGTCAAAAAAGATGTTAAATAGGAAGTATGAGACGGATTGCGGCCCTCAAAGGCTTGCAGTCCGTTTTTTGATACAGAGACGGTTGTGTAATCTTATGAAAAGTGAAATAATTGAACGAAGTATTATAGTGAAAACGCGTTCTGCAATGAAAGGAAGGAAATTCTTATGCTGATTAAACCAAAAAAACTGCAGCCTGGCGATCGTGTAGCAACAGTCAGTACGTCGTGGGGAGGCGCCGGTGAACCCAATCTGCGCTGGCGCTATGAACAGGGAGTCAAAAGACTGGAGGACGTGTTCGGGCTGGAAGTGGTGCCGATGCCAAACAGTTTAAAAGGCGCAGATTATCTTTATGATTCGCCTCAGGCCCGTGCTGAAGATTTGATGACGGCATTTGAAGATGACAGCATCAAAGGGATTATCGCCAATATCGGAGGGGAAGACAGCATCCGCCTGCTGCCGTATATTGATTTCAACGTGATGCGTGAACATCCAAAGGTTCTCATGGGTTACTCGGATGTGACGATTTCCCATTTATTCTGCCTGAAAGCAGGTATTTCCTCATTTTACGGCCCGGCAATCCTGACCGATTTTGCTGAAAATATCGAAATGGATCCTTACACAGTGGAAATGGTGAACCGGACTCTCTTCTCGAATGAAATCATCGGTGAAATCCAGCCGGGATATGAATGGACAAGTGAACGTCTGGAATGGATCGAAGAGAATAAAGGGAAACAGCGGACGATGCGGAAAAATGCCGGTTATGAAGTGCTTCAAGGTTCAGGCACAGCTCAAGGACGTTTAATAGGCGGCTGCATTGAAGTGCTGGAGTTTGCCAAGGGAACCGCGCTTTGGCCGGAAAACAAGCATTGGGACAATAGCATACTATTTTTTGAAACTTCGGAAGAAAAGCCGGATCCACAGATGATCAGGTATTGGCTGCGTAATTATGCAACGCAAGGCATCCTGCATAAAGCAAACGGGATCATTTTCGGCAAACCGCAGGATGAGAAGTACTACGAGGAATATAAAAGAGAAATTCGCTCTGTCATGAAAGAATATGATCTGGAAGAACTGCCGATCCTGTATAATCTGAATTTCGGACATACTGAGCCTAAGTTCATTTTGCCGTATGGCGCCCTGGCTGAGATAGACTGCGAGCAGGGAACTTTTATGATCTTGGAAAGCGGTACGGAAGAATTTGATCTGTAGGAGAAGAGAAGGGCGGAGATCCATGCTTGCAATGTTCATTATATATGTGATCATCATTCCACTCTGCACGCTGCTGCATGAGGTGGGGCATGGGCTTGGTGTCCTGGCAACATCCAAGTCACCTGTACATATTTATTTAGGGAGAAAAAAAGACAATAAGGAAAACTTTAGACTGGGAAGGATGCACTTCCATATTATCTGGTCTTACACCGGTTTTGCCTACTGGGACGGTAAGCTGAACAAGATGCAAAGGATAGCAGCTTTAGCAGGCGGGCCCCTTATATCTTTATTGCTTGGCGTTATATTTGGAAGCATGGCTTGGGTATGGCCGCATACTGATATCAGGTCATTACTGTGGGGGATATCCATATATACTATGTTCCAGTTTATCTGCACTGTCATTCCTGTGACGTATCCCCGCTGGATGGGAGCGTATCATGGCTTTGAGTCGGATGGACTGCAGCTATGGAAATTATATAAAGAGCAACGAATAAATAGCTAGTAACTGATCGAAAAGAGAGTTGAGAGTAGTAACGATCGTTTGTAGAGGCGATTTTATCAGCACCAGACATGTGGAAAGAGCGATCCCTGTGAAGCATATCATTTTTGAATTGACCTCTATTAACCTTTCTTTTTAAATTATTTTGGCAACACTGTTTATGATTCCTAAAATCTCGAAATTTTATTTTCAATATTTTCGATCCATTCAATATATTCTTGAAAGTCTGTTTACTTAGTGAGGGAGGATGTTATGAAGTTAGTAGGGTGTATTTTATTTGCCGGGCTTTTAGGTATTTTAGTTTACTTTGGACCTATTGGCTGGTATATGTTATATGCAATTATTGTCGGAGTAATTTTCAGAGCATTTATCTTATTGCGGGATCTACATAAACATTTAGTGCCAGTAGATATTAATGATGGAGTAAAAGATGCTTATGAGAGATATTTACTGGAGAGAGAAGAACGCGAAAAAGCTAGTAATGAATGACGATTTTGCAATACTGCATACAAAAGAGCAGATTATCTAATGGGAGGAGATAATTATTGGATATCTCAATTGAAAAGTTAAAAAGCACGGACCAAAAAAATCTATATGCATTTGAACTGGAAAACCGGGCCTTTTTCGAGGAAATGGTTCTTTCCCGCGGAAATGATTATTATAAACCTGAAATTTTTAGAAGCAGGCATCGAGCCCTGCTTGCAGAACAGAGCGAAGGGATTTCCTATTTTTATTTAATTAAAGACCAAGAAGGCACTATTCTCGGCAGGATCAATCTAGTTGATATAAACAAAAACAGTAAAACTGGTCATCTGGGCTATAGAGTAGGACAGCAGCATACCGGAAAAGGCATTGCCAAAACAGCCTTGCAATTGCTTTTAGAAAAAGTAAGTGAACTGGGCATCAAACAAATTTTGGCGAAAACAACAAGTAATAATACAGCTTCTCAAAAAGTGTTAAAGAAAAATGGATTTACACAAATGGAAGATAGTAATGATGAATTTGAAATGAATGGTTTGAAGTTAAAGTTTGTTAGTTATTCTTGGACT